>DASCPR010000119.1:0-3817 GCA_036012625.1 Prochlorococcaceae cyanobacterium Fu_MAG_50 | reverse complement strand
TTCTCCGTGAATAGCCAGGTGCCAGTCTCCTGGCAGCACAGCTCATAGGAGGCCAGTGTGGCGAGTTGAGGTGTTACCGCTCGCTGCTGTTGGAGTTGAATCGGAGCTCGGTCTGCGTCATCGTCTCCCCATGCCCATGTGTTGCGAAGCCAGAGATGGGGAAGCAGGTGCAGGCAGGCGTCCTCAGGCCCCTGATTTGAGATGGTGATGCAGATGAGGATGTCTTCAGGGGTTGACTTTGCATACTCAACAACAACATCAAAGTAGCGATCATCATTAAAGACACCGGTTTCGATCAGTTCATACTCCGGTTGGCTGCGATCCCGTGCTTTGTTCTCTGCTCTGAGCCTGTCGTAGGGGAAACGTTGATGTGGATAGCGGTAGAGGGCTTTTGCATAACTTCCAGTTGGCGTTCCTGCCAGATGAAACATGTAGTCCTTGATGTCCTCGCCGTGATTTCCTTCGTGATTACTGAGTCCGAACAGACGTTCCTTGAGGATGTCATCTTCACCATTCCAGAGAACCGGCGCGAAGCAGAGCAGGCCATTGCGGTCGCACCATCCCAGCAGCCCATCCTCCCCCCAGCGATAGCTGCGCAGGTGGCTGTGCTCGAAGGGAAAGTGGTTCCAGGCGTCCCCGTCTGCTGAGTAGTCCTCCCGTACGGTTCCCCACTGCCTGTCAGATAGATAGGTCCCCCAGAGATCCCAGTCCTTAAGTCCCTGATCCCGTTGTTGACGCCGCGCGATCTCAGCCGGCAACGAATCGGGCTGTGATGATCTCGCAGCTGTCATCAACTGTCTGGGCAGCGGTTTCAAGCTAGGCAGAACTGATCAATCTGACCGTCTGCAGGTTCTGGGATGGGGGCAGGGGGACTTGAACCCCCACATCCTCTTCAGGACAAGCGATTTTAAGTCGCGTGCGTCTACCGATTCCGCCATGCCCCCGGGCTGGTGGGCGTCCACCCACCATGGCATTCTAGATTTCATCAAGAGCATTCAGGGTGGTGTCTGTTCAGGTTCTGATCAGTGATCTGCCGAGCCAGATCAAACTCGAAAGCATTCTTGTGATCGGGGCCTATGCCAGCCTCGGTTTTCTCTATCTGGTGGCGGTCCCATTGGGGCTGTATTACTGGATGGACAAGCGTTGGCACCAGATGGGAAAGCTGGAGCGACTCGGTCTTTACGGATTGGTTTTTCTGTTTTTTCCGGGGATGATCGTTTTTGCACCTTTCCTGAATCTGCGGCTAAGTGGACAGGGGAGTTCTGATCCTTGACACGGGCCAAGGTCATACAGCTGGGGTTCCTGCTCCTGGCTCTCGGTGGCGTTGGCTATGGAGCCTTCAGCCTCGCCGGTCTCAAAGGTGCTGCCCCGGGGATTGCAGCGGAAGCCCTGCTGGTGGGAGTGATCTTGATCTGGACAGGGTCTTATCTGTTCAGGGTTGTGACTGGACGCATGACCTTCATGGAGCAGCGGCGACGTTACCGGGAGGCTTACGACGATATTTCCAGCGCTGAAATCAAGGCACGTTTCGAGGCCATGTCAGAGGAAGAACAGCAGGCCTTGCTTCTCGAAATCGAGCAAGAAAGCGCCTCCTCCAGGAGTCCCTCTGCCCCATAGTCTCTTGAGAACTGCTGCTCTCTGTTTTCTTGACCATGGTTATGGATGACCAGTTGATCACTGAATCAGGTCTGGCTTCACGGATCAGCCGTCGTTTTGAGCAGGTTCGTTCAGAGGCAAGGATTGCGCTGATGCCATTCCTGATGGCTGGTGATCCAGACCTGGAGACCACCGCTGAACTTCTGCTCGGCCTTGAACAGGCCGGTGCTGACATCATTGAACTGGGAATCCCCTACAGCGATCCCCTTGCGGATGGGCCCGTGATCCAGGCAGCCGCTTCCAGGGCCCTGGCCTCTGGAACAACCCCTGGAAGGGTTCTGGAGATGTTATCGACACTGAAGGATTCCCTTTCCCTGCCTGTGATTCTGTTCACCTACAGCAATTCACTGCTCAATCGAGGCATGGAGAGGTTCTGCGATGAGGCCGCAGAGGCTGGTGTCTGCGGTCTTGTTGTTCCCGATCTGCCCCTTGAGGAGGCTGAACGTCTCTCGCCGCTGGCCTTGTCCCGGGGCCTTGATCTTGTCTTGCTGGTGGCGCCCACAACACCGGCGGAACGGATGGCAAGAATCGCGGCACGGAGTCGGGGCTTCATCTATCTGGTGAGCGTCACTGGGGTGACGGGGGAGCGCACCGCCCTGGAGGGACGGGTTGGCGATCTGGTCACTCAGCTCAAGACCACGGCGACCCTTCCAGTGGCCGTTGGCTTCGGGATTTCAGCTCCGCAGCAGGTGAGGCAGGTGAAGAGCTGGGGGGCCGACGGTGCGATTGTCGGCAGTGCACTGGTGAAGAGGATTGCGGCGGCCGCCCCCGGCAACGTTGTGGCTGAAGCCTGTGGATTCTGTCGTGAGTTGCGACAGGCGGCAGGCTGAGGGCAATGGATCTTCCCCAGGCCCTTGCTTGATCTGAATGACGTCTGTCAGGCATAAAAAAACCCTGATTGATCAGGGCTCGGTGATCAAACTTGATCACTGAAGTTGTTGCGCTGCTGAAAGAGGGATCACTCCTCTTCGTCGCTGGCTCCAGCGGGAATCAGTCTGATCTGTTTGCGGCCGAGCTTGATTTCAAACTCGTCACCAGGTTTGAGATCCAACAACGCTGTGTAGGCCTTGCCGACCAAAAGATTGCCGTTGCCTTGCACAGTGGCAATGTAACTGAGCTTGCGTCCACCTATGCCAATTCCGGCGGTGCCGGTCAAGCCAAGGTTGACACCCTTGGCTTCAAGAAGAGCTTCATAGAAAGCGGTGAAGTTGAGGCGATCACCTCCGCTTTTCTTATTGGAGACATAGCCACATGCACGAACAAGGTCAGACTTGCTGACATCACCCAATTCCTTGACCTTGGTTAGCAGATCGCTCCCAGTGAGCATGATCAATAAAAAGAAACCTACTTTCTGAATATAGCGTTTAATGCCGGCATCGTGCCATCCTTTGATGGCCACATTTCAGAGAAGACTATCTCGCTGGCTCTATGGCACGTTTCGTCCTTTGGGGAACTTACTGCGACAATGCTCTTGAAAAGCGTCAGCCATTTCGTGATCAGCACCTCGCCAGGCTCGCCACTCTTCATGAGGATGGCATCCTGATCACCCTGGGTCCAACAGAAGGCAGTACCCATGTTTTCGGAATTTTCGAGGCAGAGGCACTGGCGGAGGTGAAGCAGCTGCTCGAAGATGATATTTACTGGCAAAAGGGAATTTGGTCTGCATTGGAGGTTTATCCCTGGATCGAAGCCTTCCCGTTTGAGCGGTGATGATCACCTACCAGGAGACCACTCACAGCAAGCTTTGTAATTGATCACGGCTTGCCTTGAAGTCTTGATTGAGAGTCATTCTCAACTGAGGGATGGGTGCTCTCAGGGTTTCAGGCTGGAGCTTCTCGGCTGTTGTGATGGTGTTCCCGCTGCGAGTTTGTGGATATTGAGATGAAAATAATAGTCAAGAGCTTCGCTCGAATCGTCTTGAGCCATGGATAGAGAATTTGACCGGTTTCAAAATTGCTTCTGAATGGTTCAGGTTTAAGGATGATTGGCCTTGATTTCTCTTGTTCTTTTATGGGCTGCACCGGCGTCGGGTATTGAGAAGTGGAGCCTGTTGCAGTGGTGGGCAACGATCGAAACTTTTTCTTCGGCTGGCGGCCGGGACGTGGCTTGAGTTGGTGGTTGCTTCGCCAGCGCTGTTCATTCAAAATTGACTTCTTTTAAT
>DASCPR010000118.1:0-2481 GCA_036012625.1 Prochlorococcaceae cyanobacterium Fu_MAG_50 | reverse complement strand
GAGGTGTTGATCGATCACTTGGGATGCAGATCGAACCCTCGCATCAGGTAGAGGCCTATGAAGCCAGCCACGTTGAGACCAAGGACAAATGCCCAAACGCGCCATGGTTGATCCTTGGAGAATTTCACTTGCAACTCCTCTTCCTCCTCGATATTGCCAGGTCAGATCTTCGCTGTATAGGACCCAGGCCAGATCGTCACCCTATCGACGTCTGTCTTTGCTGTTGTGACCCAGCAGGTTCGTCAGCAAGACCCGCCCAACCCAAGACCCTTGCTCAGACTTAGACTTGCTTGGAGAAGCTTGAACTGTGGCCACTTGAACTGTTGCCAAGGTAATTCCTTGCTGGCGGCTTATTCAGTGTTTGTTGTAGTGAGTTTTTGAACGCGTCTTGTTCAGTTACCACGAAAAACATTGTATAGTTTTTGCATTGAGCGAATCAGTCGATTCTCAGAGATTGCTACTGAGGAGTCAAGTTCTTGCTTTGACTTTAGGTTTTCAGTTTGCCTGTGGTGCACAACGCGAGCTAATTTTTCTAGTAATGACTGGTCTTGGTCGATCAGGGGCTGCAGATCACGGCGTTCTACTTCAAGCAACACAGATTCTTCCATGGTGCGAGCCGATGCACTGCGTGGTTGATTGGTGCAAATCGCCATTTCACCGAAGATTTGATTTTGACCAAGTTTGGCAAGGGTGTGCTCATGACCGTCTGCATCGCTCTGAAATATTTCAACCATTCCGGCAATGACCTGGAAAAAACAATCATCGTCCTCACCCTGCCGGATCACCGTTTCTCCTTTTGCAAAACGTATGCAGCGTGTGGAGGGTGCAAGCGTTTCGATCTGGGCTTGATTTAGATCACAGAAAAGCACGTTATTAGACAGCCAGTTGAGCTTGCGTTGATCATCGGCGCTCATTGGATCATTTTTTGAGATGATCTGTTTTTTGCGGCTCAATGTGCGAACTGGGAAAGGTATGCTCTGCCCCACACGGGCCAGTGCATACCAAATCTGCTCTAGCAATTCTCCACGGATGCGCTTGCGTTCGATCTCGCCTAGATCCTGATGCCACACTTGCAGGCCATAGCTGATTGCGCTGTCTTCAAAACTCGCCACCCAAACTTTCGGGGCTGGCTTGGCAAGAACGCAGGAGTGGCGATTCACCACATCCAGAAGCAGACTGATCGCCTGTGATGGTGGGAAGCCATAGTCAAGCCCAACCTCAAAGTAATTGCCGTAAGGACTTTTTGGTTGCATCCTTCTGACTGTCGCCTGGCAGACAGTGTCGTTTGGGATGATCAGGGTGCAGCCGTCGATGGCGCTGCGCAGATAGGTGTTCATCAGGGTCAGGGTGATGACTTGACCTGAGTCATCACCTATCTGGATCCAATCACCTTCTTTGATTGGTTGGTCAAACTGGAGACTCAGTCCTCCGAAAATGTCTTTGAGTGGTTCCTGGGCTGCAAAGCCCACCACGGCAGTGAGTAAGGCCGATGTTGTAATTAGTCCGGCCAGGTTGACTCCAGCCTGCTGAAGGATGATCACTGTTAGTGCAGCCGCTGCGATCAGTACGCAGAGTTCCCGCAGGATTTTGGGTGGCGTTTGCCACCAGCCCAGAGCACCTGGAATTTCAAGAAGTATCCAGCCTCCCAGGCTGAGGATTGCATAGAGAAGCGCCAGGTGTCCGATGGTGGCTAGCAGCGCTTGCTTCACTGAAAACCAGTCCACCAGCAACGGCAGCGCCGTTGCTAGCCATACCAGTAGTGCAAGCACTGGCAGGCGGAGAGGGGGTTTTGGCAAGCCGGCGCGAAGCAAACTGCGTTGACGGAGCACCACCAACAGCAAGATCACCAGAACGGTGGCGGAGAGGCGTAGACCGAACATGATCAGACTCCAGTGTTACTGACTAAACGGGTCTTGGACACAATCCTTTTCTAACCAGCAAAGGAGGCGGTGAAAAGGATTCGTGGCGAGGTCAAATCCAGCTCTTGCCTGCTGGTGGAGAAGTGGTTGTGAATGGCTATGCCATGGCTTGCTTGGGCTGTTGATTGAAGCCGAACAGCAAGAGGTAACCCACCACTCTTTCTTGAAGACTTTGATTTGGCAAGCTTGTGATCAAGCAGAGATTCACTATGGGGGCTAGGCAAAGTATCGAGAGCCCAGTGACTTGATATACAGAGTTCGGCCTCAATCTGCGAATGGATGCTGGTCGAGTGCTGAAAACTGAGAGGAGTGATTTGCATGCAGTGTGATTAGAGATCTATCGCTGATCTGTGCGCCTTGCGTTCACAGCCCCTTGCAGTTCTGGTCAGCATCCGCAAGGCTTGCCAAGGCCTTTTCACCACGGCCGGCCTTTAACTGCACCATGATCACATCGGCCTGCACACCGAGTAACTGGCTCTGGCAGCGATAGTTGTTGCTTTCCGCTGCTTTCTGCTGCAGAGATTCGGCAACGAGCAGAGCTCGCGTGCAAGAGGCCTTGTTT
>DASCPR010000117.1:0-2302 GCA_036012625.1 Prochlorococcaceae cyanobacterium Fu_MAG_50 | reverse complement strand
AGCCGGAATCTCTTCGGATCTTACGGAAGACATTCGCACAGCATAGTTTTTATCGTCTGCCGTTTTAACCTGTAGATCATAAGAACAGGCCAGCAGCGAAAATAAACCCACAACAATCAGAATATTCGTAGCGGCAATACCCCGTATTGGAGCCTTAAGCAATTTCAACAGGCCGACCAGATTCAACACAGGAACAGCATATTCCATGAGCAAAAAATATTAACAACACTCAGATCCATCTACAACCCTGAATCTCGACAGGGATTCAACCGCTACCACAGCTCGCCAGCCCTGCTGAAAGCGCCTTTTCCTCCTCCCTACCACGCCAGCCAGACCAGAGCACCGCTGCAGCGGCCATGCACTCCCCCAGGGACGGCCAATCCGGATTTCGTCCACACGCCCCCACCCAGGGACGGCTGAAGCAAAAGGCACTAGAGCACCGCACGAAAAAAACAAGGGCCTGCTTAAAAAACGTGATCTGCAATGAATATGAGGATTCGAGCAAATTCTGGAATGTGTGGATATCTTCAAAAGCCAACCAAACGGCCAAGACCTTGTCTCCTGCCCAGCGTCCCAACCCACGCGTCATGAAATGGAGATCCAATGGTGAGTTGGCTGGTCGCGATCTCGACACACTGATTCAGAGTCTGCTTGATGTGGAATCCCCAAACCACAGTCATGAGCTGAGTCGATTGCATGCAAAAGAGACGAACTGAGCAGCCTGCCCTTGCACGGGAAGGCTGCTTGCCGCATGGTTCGTCTGACTGAGAGTTCCGATGAGCCGACAGCCAATCCAATGGGTCAATACACCGGTATTGATTGAGGCGATCTCCCGCTATGAGCAGAATCTTCTGCCTCGCTCGATGCGACTCTGGGTTGAACAGGTCCTCGATATCAGCCCTGGTCAGAACTGTTCACTGAGGCGCTAGCACTGAGGCTCCCCCTAGCACCGAGAATCCGCAAGGCTGCCATTGCGGCGCCATAGCCATTGTCAATATTCACCACCACAAGTCCTGGTGCGCAACTGGCCAGCATGCCGTCCAGGGCTGCACGACCTCCTGCGCTGACGCCATAGCCCACAGACACAGGCACAGCGATCACTGGCTGAGGCACCAATCCAGCAAGAACTGTCGGCAGGGCTCCCTCCATGCCAGCGCAGGCGATCAGAACCCTGGCCTGACTCAATCGCTGCAGCTGGTTCAACAAGCGATGCAGACCGGCCACACCAACATCCAGCAGCAGCTCGCTGCTGACTCCATGCCAGCGCAGGCAGAGATCAGCTTCCGCGGCAACCTTCAGATCACTGGTGCCACCACTGAGAACAACAACCTCACCAAGACTTGACCTGACAGGCTCCGGAACTCCCAGGGTGAGGCAACCGGCCTGAGCGTGAAACTGCACCTCCGCCAACAAAGCAGCCACCTGCTCAGCCTTGCCAGGATCCACCCGAGTCACCAGAGCCAGTTGATCAGCCGCTTCAAACTGCCTGAGGCTGGCGGCGATCTGTTCAGCACTCTTGTGTTCACCCCAGATCGCTTCAACCATGCCAAGACGTTGGCGCCGTTCAAGGTCGAGGTGTATCTCAGACATCACGCCGGCTGAAGTTCTCCTTCAAAGACAAGCGGAAATGGATTGCCCTTGGCTTGACCTGTTGCTTGCCGAGCCAACTGCTCAAAACGCTGCTGAACCGCCTCGATTTCCGACTCAGGGATCTGTTTCCACTGCTCACGACTGGCCCAGTGAATCAACAATGTGCCCTCCTGCCGTTCCGGATCCCAGAACAGATCCCGCCCGAGGAAGCCACTCTGATCTGCCAGCCAGGGTTCCCAGCTTGCTTGCTCAGCCTTAAGCCAGGCCTGGCGCCCTTCCGCTGGCACGTTCACCCGCAGATGCTCCACCACCGCAACGGTTTCACCACCACCTGGATCCTCAAACGCCGCGATCGCCAGATCAGGGTGGCTGGTGAACAACAAGGCGATGCCGAACAAACAGCCAATCAAACTAAGTCGGAATCCTGCTCTCATCACGGTGCCTTTTGCTGCAGCAGGGCAACGGCCTGACTGCTGATCCCCTGCTCAAGACCTTCCGGACCGAGCCGTTCATTGGTGGTGGCCTTGACGCCAACGGCGTCTACAGCAACCCCCAGAAGATCAGCCATATTGCTGCGCATTGCATGGATATGAGGCTTCAGTTTCGGCCGCTCCGCCACCACCACTGAATCAATATTGATCACCCGCCAACCCTGTTCATGCACCAGGGCCACAACAGCCTCCAGCAACTTGAGGCTGTTGGCCCCCCGCCA
>DASCPR010000116.1:0-2842 GCA_036012625.1 Prochlorococcaceae cyanobacterium Fu_MAG_50 | reverse complement strand
ATGGGCTGCTTGGCGAAATGGGGGTGGGTGATCAGCGCATCAGGTTTTTGCTGCCCCAGACCTACATGAATGACAGTGGCCGTTCAATTCGTGCTGCGATTGATTGGTTCGGCCTGCAGCCCGCTCAGCTGCTTGTTCTGGTTGATGATATGGATCTTCCCTTGGGGCGGCTGCGGCTTAGAGCCCAGGGAAGTGCTGGGGGCCACAACGGTCTGAAAAGCACGATTCAGCATCTCGGCACCGATGGGTTCGCCAGGCTTCGCATCGGCATCGGTGCCCCGGGACGGACTTCAGAGGAACGCCGGGCTCGAACCGTATCCCATGTCCTCGGACATTTCAGTGGTGATGAGGGCCCACTGGTTGAGCTGGTGATTGATGAGGTGCTGAGCGGCCTTGAGCTCATTCAACGGCTTGGGCTCGAGCGGGCAGGCAATCGGATCAACGGGTTCAAGCCGGAGGGTTGCACGGCCCACTGATGATTCGATTGCCATCAACCACAGCCCATCTCAGGGTGCACCGTCAGAGCTTTGCCGATCAGTTGCTTGAAGGTGAGGTGTCTGCTGGTGGTTTTGAGTGGAGTTTCCGCTGGGCTTTTGATCGCGGCGAGTTGAGTGTTGAACCCTCCCTCGGTCGTGCCCTGATTCAGGATGCGCTGCTGCGTTTCCTCGTCAAAACGGACTACAACCTTGAGCCTGGTGGTGACTATCTGTTCACGGTGAGGGCGAAGTTCTGAACTCGGGGGGGCCGGACCAGTTCAGCTGTCGTTGCAGATGATCTTCCATGATCACCAGTGCCGCTAGTGCATCAAGGGCCCCAGGCGGCTTCAGCAATCCCCTTGGCAACAAGCGTTGCCAGCCCTGGGGTGGCCAGATCTCCCAGTACCGCGACCTGGCCCTGAGGGTGCTGCCCCGCTCCTCCACAAGCTCCACCGGGGCAAGAGGGCTCAGTTGCTGAAGCCAGTAGCTGCTGCCGGTTCCATTCCCCAGCAGCAGAGTCTGCACAGGAGCTTTCTGCTGCCAGGTCTGAATCACATCGATCACAGCCGCTGCGGCCACAACGTTTCCAGCCAGGACGCGGCCTGCAGCCGGCTCGGCAATCAGCAGCCCACATTTGCTGCGCCCCGGATCAACGGCGATGATCAGAGTCATTGTTGAAGCGCCGGTTCATCCAGGGCAGCGGGGTTGGCCCGTTGCACCGCCACTGCCACGGGGTCGGCTGTATCGCTGTCCCGCACGGAAATCGCTTTCAGCTCAATCGATCCTGTTGAACGATTCAGCAGTGCCTGCCCCAGCTGATTCATGGCATTCATATCGAACTGCAGGCCTGTGCTCAGGGATCCACGCCTCTGGACTGCTGCCAGAGTTGAGGCCAGCAGGAGATTCATCCGCTTGCGAATGGCTTCAGAGGATTGTTCTCCCCGATGCAGGGTCATGGAGGCCAGCACCTCACCCTTTCTCACCACGGTCTTGTTTGCACGAACCTCGGGGATGGCATAAACCACTTTTTCGCCGCTGAGAACATTGGCCGCCGAGCGTATGTTCACCACCCAGGTGCCTGGTTTGCTGATGATTTGCTCGAGTCTCTGAATATCACTGCGTGGAACAAGCAGAATCTGACGATTCGGTTCTTCCCCGGGCAACACTTTCTGATAGGCCTCGAGATTCGCCTCCTGCAGCAGGCGGTCGATGACACTCTTGGCTTGGCTTGGCGTCTCGAGACGCAGGGTTGCCGTTGCCAGTTGCTGGCCACTGCTCACCACGACATTGCCCCGCCGCAGGGCGATCAGGTTGGTCTCAAGCTGTTTGAGTTCTTTCTCGCCGGCACTGATGCGGGTGCGCACTTTGTTGAGCTCAGCTTCCGTCTTGAGGATGTCTGCGTCCTTGGCATCAATCTCACGGTTGAGTCGGTTGCGTTCCGCTTCGAGGCGTTGCTGTTCTTTCTGAAGCGGGGCGAGTTCGCTCCTCAGTGCTGCCGAGCGTTTCTGGGCCTCGGCCAGCTCAGTCAGAACATCGGCACTGTCTGCAAGAGCCTTTTGAAGATCGATCTCGGCGTTAACGTTCGCCTGCTTGCTTTCTTTGAGGGCGGTTCTGCTGTTGCGTAATTTGGCCTGAAGATCGTTCAGCTCAAACAGGCCGACCCGGAGTTGACGGCTGACCAGCAGCATCAATCCCAGGGAAAGTGCACTGATCAGGCTGCCTGTCAGCACTGTGATCACAACGGCTGTACGCCGTGGCCTCAGATTGAACAGGGTCAACCGAGCCTTGCCGACACGGCTGCCAAGTCTGTCGCCCAAGGTGGAGAGCACGCCACCGAGGACAAGCAGGGAAAGGATGAGTAGCCAGCCGGTCACAGCAAAGGGCAGATGGTTTTAAGAAAAAGACCTGAGCCCTGGTCATTTTGGCCCAGAACCATATCAGCTTCAGCTGAACCGTTTAGCCAGGCCAATCGGATCAAGGACTGTGATTTTCTTGCGATCAATATGAACCAGGCTTGAGCTTCGCAGATCTCCAAGCAGGCGCGTGATTGTGACCCTGGTTGAACCGATCGCTTCGGCGATGGCCTGATGGGAGAGGCGCAGATCAATGGTGATGCCCTGCTCTCCAGGAACACCGAAATCACGGCAGAGCACAAGCAGAAAACTGACAAGACGGGATGACATGTCGCGATGGGTGAGCGTCTCGATCATGGTTTCGGTCTGCAGGATCCTGCTGGAAAGCCCTTGCAGCAGCAGCAAGCCAACGCCAGTGTCGGCTTCGATCGATTGGCGCACAGAACCCGCTGGCGCCGTGACCATCTCGACGCGGGTGAAGGCAATGGCGTGATAAAAACGGTCGGATCGGTG
>DASCPR010000115.1:0-2315 GCA_036012625.1 Prochlorococcaceae cyanobacterium Fu_MAG_50 | reverse complement strand
AGCGGGATCCACGCAGGCCTGAATCAACTCACATCCCACTATTGCGAAGCTGCGGCCTCTCTGGAGCTCGGTGATGGCTTCTTTCGGCCAGATTCGAGGCCATCCCGGGATCTTTCCGTGCTGCTGGTGCTCCATCAGGCTCAGCAGCGGCGCTTTCAAACCAAACCGATTCAGCTTCTCGATCTGATGAGCGGCTGCGGCATCCGGGCCCTGCGCTGGGCCCTGGAGGCTGATCTCTGCAGACCATCTGCTGATCAGCGCCCGCCTGCCCTGCTTTGGGTCAATGATGCCGATCCCGATCGTGCCCCTCTGCTGCAGCGCAATCTTGAGCCGTTGCAAGCCAGGGCCCTCAATCTGCAACTTCACGATCAGGGGGCGGCGGCGCTTCTGGCCAGAGCCTTGCTCGAGGGTCGTTGTTTTGATCTGATTGATCTTGATGCCTTTGGCTGCCCCAATGCCTTGCTCCAGCCGGTGTTGCAGGTGATGGCCTTTGATGGTGTGCTCTGCCTGGCCAGCAGCGATGGCCGTGGTCCCACGGGCCATGATCGTTGCGGCGGGATTCGCAGCCTCGGCGCAGCCGCCAGAGCCCATCCCGCCAGCTGGGAACTTGCGTTGCGTCTGCAACTCGGGGTGCTGGCACGCCAGGCCTGGATGCTCGGTCGCGGCATCGAGCCCTTGTTCAGCTTCAGTGATGGGCGAACCTTTCGCCTGGCCGTGAGGATTCAACGCAGCCCTCTGTCTGGGGAGGAGCAGCTGCTCGGCCTGTTGGCACGTTGTGAGGCCTGCGGTGCCCAGGCCAGCCAAGCGCTGCTCAATCTGCAGGGCTGGCCGCCCTGTGGCTGTCCTGCTGGCCTGGGCCGCTGGGCCGTGAGTGGGCCTCTTTGGCTGGGGCCATTGCAGGCCCAGGGTTTTCTGGCTGAACTGCTGCATCTGGCCGCGGAAAGGTCCGACTCGGTGCTGCCTGCAAGCCGGCGATTGCTGCAGCGGCTGCAGGCGGATCCAGGTCTGCCGGTGTGCTGCTGGTCTTCTGCGGAGCTGGCCAGTCGACTCGCTCTGGCGCAGACACCCCCGTTGAAAGCTCTGGTGGAGGCGTTGAGAACGGCGGGGCATCAGGCTTTCAGCAGCGCTGTGATGCCTGGCCAGCTGCGCACGGATGCGACGCTTGAGCAGCTTTTTCAGCAATGCGGCTCTGTGCAACAGCAAGGGCCTTAAATTGGCTGCCTTGATGGTGTTGATCCATGGCTCAGGAGATTTTTGGAATCGCAGTGGTTTTCTGGGTGTTGATTCCCGTTGGCCTCGCCGGTGGAGCCCTGTTGCTCAAGTTGCAGGGCGATTGATTTCCCCGGGTTTGACTAGAGCCAACTAGGCTCCTGCCTGGTAGTGAAAGACCCAATGCAGGTGCTGGTGGTGGGTGGAACCGGAACCCTCGGGCGCCAGATCGCCCGTTGTTCCCTTGATGCTGGCCATAAGGTGCGCTGCATGGTGCGGGTGCCGAGGAAGGCCTCGTTCCTGCAGGAATGGGGGTGTGAACTCACCCGTGGAGATCTGCTGGAGCCGGAAAGCCTCGATTACGCCCTTGATGGTGTGGATGCGGTGATCGATGCGGCTACAAGTCGGCCCAATGATCCCAACAGCGTTTATGTCACCGATTGGGACGGCAAGCTCAATCTGCTGCGTGCCTGCGAGCGAGCCGGGGTGAAGCGATATGTGTTCCTTTCCTTGCTTGCGGCGGAACAGTTCCGCAATGTTCCCTTGATGGATATCAAGTTCTGCACGGAAAAGCTGCTCAGTGAATCGTCTTTTGACTACACAATCCTGCAGGGTGCAGCCTTCATGCAGGGGGTGATCAGTCAGTTCGCGATTCCTGTATTGGAGTCTCAGACGGTCTGGGTCAGTGGCAATCCCACATCGATTGCTTATATGAACACCCAGGACATGGCCCGTTTTGCGGTGGCGGCCCTGGACCATGCCGAGACGATCCGCGGCAGCTTCCCAGTGGTTGGTCCAAAGGCCTGGTACTCAGATGAGATCGTGCAACTGTGTGAAAAGAAAAGCGGCAAGGAGGGCAAGGTGTTCCGGGTTTCACCGCTGCTGATTGGCGTGATGAAGGGAGTGACCTCCTTCTTTGAAACTACCGTGAGTGTTTCCGAGCGGCTTGCCTTTGCAGAGGTCACCGGTGGTGGCAAAACCCTTGATGCACCGATGGCGGAGACCTACGAAACATTCGGGCTTGATCCCCTCGAAACCACAACCCTTGAGGCGTATGTCAGCGAGTACTACGACACGATCCTCAAGCGTCTGAAGGAGATGGAGGC
>DASCPR010000114.1:0-2978 GCA_036012625.1 Prochlorococcaceae cyanobacterium Fu_MAG_50 | reverse complement strand
TCTCCTATTTCCATGTGGCTGCGGATGTGCCCGATGCAGCTTCAGCGCTTCCAGACGCTGCTGTTGTGATTGATGTGCTGCGGGCCACCACCACCATCGCCTGGGCGCTCCACAACGGTGCTGACGCCGTTGAAGCCTTTGCAGACATCGATGAGCTGCGCCGCGCTGCCGAGCAGTGGCCGGAAGCCTCCCGTTTGCTGCTGGGCGAAAGGGGGGGGCAGATGCTCCCAGGTTTTGATCTGGGCAATTCACCGGTGGCGGTGGTGCCTGCGCTGGTGGCAGGGAAACGTTTGTTGATGAGCACCACCAATGGCACCCGAGCCCTGCAGCGCCTGAGGGAGGTTCCAAGCCTTCACACCATGGCACTGCCGAACCGGCTAGCCGTTGCCGAGCGATTGCTCAGGGATCAGCCTGATCAGGTGTTCATTCTCGGCAGCGGCTGGGAAGGCCGCTATTCCCTGGAGGATTCCCTCGCTGCTGGGGCACTGGCGGCGATGCTGCTCAGGCAGGGGGGCGACAAAGTGCAGCTGATCAATGATGAAATCACGGCAGCACTGGCTCTGTGGGAGTGCTGGGAGGATGATCTGGAGGCCTGTCTACGCCAGGCCACCCATGGTCAGCGGTTGATCCGGCTCGGGGATCACGATGCTGATTTCAGATGCTGCGCCGAGCTTGATCAACTGGCCGTGGTGCCAACCCAGCAGGAACCGGGAGTGCTGCGGGCCAGCTGAAGCGTCCGCCTGATGTTCATCAGGCTCAACCTGGCCCCCCGGGTTGCCTCTACAGTCTCGTTCGCCGCTTGGAGCCCGTGACTGACTTTCTTGCGGCTGCTGTTCAACTCACCAGCACGCCTGATCCAGAGGCCAACTTCGCCGCGGCAGAGGAGCAGATCGAGCTGGCGGCAAGGCGTGGCGCTGAGCTGATCGGCCTGCCTGAGAATTTTGCCTTCATGGGGGATGACGAGACAAGGCTTGAACTGGCGGCGTCCCTCGCTGAGCAATGCAGTCGTTTTCTGGTCACCATGGCCCGCCGCTATCAGGTGGTGTTGCTCGGTGGTGGCTTTCCCGTTCCGATCGGTGATCAGCAGCACACCCTCAATCGAGCTGAGTTGGTGGGTAAGGACGGGCAACTCTTAGCCAGATACGACAAGATCCATCTCTTCGACGTGGACCTTCCCGATGGCAACACTTACAGGGAGTCCGCCACGGTCACTCCTGGCAGTGAATGTCCCCCGGTTGTTGATGTGCCTGGATTGTGTCGGCTGGGGGTATCCATCTGCTACGACGTGCGCTTCCCTGAGCTCTATCGCCATCTCGTCGGCGCAGGCGCCGAATTACTGATGATTCCCGCTGCCTTCACGGCTTTCACGGGCAAGGACCACTGGCAGGTGTTGCTTCAGGCACGGGCCATTGAAAACACCGCCTACGTTCTCGCGCCAGCCCAGACGGGCCTTCATTACGGACGCCGACAAAGCCATGGCCATGCCATGGTCATCGATCCCTGGGGCACGGTGCTGGCTGATGCAGGTGTTCTCCAGGGTGCCGCGATTGCCCCTGTGGATCCGTCCCATGTCGGCAGGATCCGTGAGCAGATGCCTAGCCTCCGGCACCGCCATCCGGCCCTCTTCTGAACTCATGGCTTCGGGTTTGTCGCGCCGTCTCACCTGCTTGGTGATCGGAGCCCTGCAGATTCCGTTGCTTCTGGCCGCTCTGCCTGCGAGCGCGGCCAGTGCCCTGGCGGCCTGGGGTATCGGTCGTGATGGAGTGCTCCACTTACGCACCGCCAGAGGCGCCAAGCTCGAGGCCTTTTACCAGGCGGCTCAGGCTGGCCGGGGGCCAAGGGTCTGGATTGATTTCCCCGGCGAACTGAGTCGACCCAGAACCCTTTCCGGCAGTGGCCCCGTGCGGCAGATTCGCCTCGGCAAGCCAACACCGGGGTCCACGCGCCTGGTGATTGAGTTCAATGCTTCCGTGCGGCTGGATCCCGCTGGTCTCAAGCTCATCGGCACCTCGCCCGATCGCTGGAAGCTCAGCTTCGCGAATCTTCCGACCCAGGGATTGAGACCGGTCGGGGAAGGGAATCTCAACGCCGCAACCAGTCAGCGCTGGAATCCTCAGCTACGCATCGCACCGTCAAAAACGCCGGTCAATCCTGCGGGGCTACCGGTGGTGCCCAAAGGTCGCTATCGGGTGGTGATTGATCCCGGTCATGGTGGCCCTGATCCCGGGGCAGTGGGGATCGCTGGCTTGCGGGAGGCTGATGTGGTGCTGGATGTGTCCCTGCAGGTGGAGCAACTGCTCAGGGCCAGGGGGGTTGAGGTGGTGATGACACGAAGGGCTGATATCGATGTGGATCTGCCGCCCAGGGTGGCCATGGCCAACCGAACGGCAGCCACAGCATTCGTGAGTATCCATGCGAATGCCATCAGCATGTCAAGGCCTGAAGTCAATGGCATCGAGACCTTCTATTTCTCTGATCCACGTTCAGCACGGCTCTCGGCCTATATCCAGCGCCAGGTGCTTGATGTGTCTCCAGGCAGCCCGAACCGAGGCGTGCGCAGGGGCAGGTTTTTCGTCATCCGTCGCACCACCATGCCCTCCTCCCTGGTGGAGATGGGATTTGTGACCGGCGCACTCGATTCACCGCGGCTGCGCAACGCGTCCCATCGACGCCAGTTGGCCCTGGCGATCGCCACTGGCATCCTCAATTACCTTCAGGGGGTCCGTTGAAGCCGCAACTGGGCCTATTCGACAGTGGCGTGGGTGGTCTCACCGTGCTCAGACGCGTCCTCGAGCGCCATGGAGAGCTCCCCTGCCTCTATCTCGGAGATACAGCCCGGGTCCCCTATGGCAGCCGCAGCTCAGCCGAGATCAGGGTGATTGCTGAGGAAGTGATTCACTGGCTACGAGGCCAGGGGGTTTCGGTGGTGGTGATGGCCTGTAACACCACCAATGCACTGGCTCGCGATGTGGTGGAGA
>DASCPR010000113.1:0-3488 GCA_036012625.1 Prochlorococcaceae cyanobacterium Fu_MAG_50 | reverse complement strand
CGGCCGTGCTGACGCCAATGCCCGCCGGCAGGGAGGATCAGCGCGGCCAGCGCCCCCATCGCTGCAGCCTCCGCTTTGCCGAGGAACAGTTTTCGATCACTCCCGGACAGGCCGCCGTCTTCTATGCAGGAGACGTGGTGCTCGGTGGTGGTTTGATCCAGCGAGAGGAAAGGCCTGAACTGCGCTAATCCTGCTGCTGCGGAAAGCTGATTCTTCTCCAGCCCAGACAGCACAAGCAGGCCAGGGAGATGAGCAGCAATGGCAGTTCACGCCAGCGGGTGTAAAAACTCAGCTCCTGATGCAGATGCAATGAGGCCATGCCAAGCCCTGCTCTCATCGGCACCAGGATCTGCTCAGACGTCCCCGCCGCTGAGACCAGGGCGGAGGGTCCGGTGTTGGCAACACTGACAAGATCCCTTGCCGTCTCGATACTGCGCAACTGGGCCAAGGCCAGAAACTGCCGCTGCAGAGCAAGCGGATATGGGTCGAGATTGGCAACCGCCAGCAACCACTGACCACCTTCAGCAACAGCCGCTGCCATGGCAGAGCCATTGCTGAGCTCATAACAGATCGCCACGGCGGCTGGTGGACCTGGCCAACGCAGCAACCGTGACGCTGATCCGGGAGCCAGGCCACCGACGGCAGACAATCCAGGGGTGAGCCCCCCCAGCCAGCTGGGCAACCACTCGCCAACGGGAACCAGACGATGTTTATCGATGGCACTGGAGGCAAGACGATCCCCCTGCTCGATCACAAGCACGCCACTGCGCTGTTGTCCCCGCACCCAGCGGAAGCCACCACTGAGCAAAGGCACGGGGGCAGGACTGATCAGAGGCTGACCCGCCGGCAGGGTGCCTTCCGGAGCCATCAGCCAGGCCGCGTTCTCAGCGGCGGCATCAGCCAGGGCAGCCCCCAAGGCCAGCGGCAGCCGTCGTTGCTGCTCGTCGGAAAACTTGCTGCGGGTGGGAATGGCTGGCTGCCAGAGGGCCACAGGGATGGACGCTGATGCCGGAACCGGTGCCGGCCGCAGCAAAGCCCAGCCCAGGGCATGCAACAGCAACAGCAGCAGCAGTCCCAGCACCAGAGGCCGAGGCCAACTGAGTCCATGCCGAAAGGCAAGAACCGTTCGCCTCAGCCACCAACCAACCAGAAGCAGCAGCGCCGCCAATCCCCCCGAGCCGATGATCCTTGCCAGTCCTGCCAACCAGAGATCGCCTGGAATCAGGCTTTCACCAATCCCCATCCAAAACAGAGGGGAATAAGCCAGCAGCACCTCTGTAAGTCCCCAGAGGCAGGCCATCAGCAAGGCATGACACGCCTGAGCGAAAAACCCCGCAGAGCCACTGACCAGATTGATCCTGACCAGGCTGATCCTGGCCAAGCTGCCACTCAGCCAGGCCCATGTCCCGACAAGAGCAGCAGCTGACAGACCGCAGACCAGCCAGATCCCAACAGCCACAGGCAGGCTGAGGGCAGCGGGAACACCCATCCAGGTGAGCGGATGGAGGGCGAGAAGCCAGTGATGGCTCTCCAGAACAGCCAGCCCACCCCAGAGTGCAGCGGCCACTGGCCACCAGCTGATCTCCCAGAGAAGAGCCAGTGCAACCACCATCCACCAGGGACTGCCCTGGTTCAGACCAACCCCTGCCAGCAGACCGCCAACAGCAGCGAACAGCAACGCCCGGGATCGGTCATTGCCCATGGCCAGTCCCCAGCACGGCCGCCATTCTGAAAGCAACTACCGCCTCAGAATCGCGATGGATATGTCCAATCCCCTTCAGCAAATGCTGCTCCGCGGCCTTGGTACCACCACTCTGGTGGCTGATCGGCTGCGCTACGTCACCCAGGAATGGGTGAGCAGTGGCCGTCTGGATTCCTCCCATGCCTCAGCACTCGTGGATGACGTGCTCAAGGCTCTGCGTGGTGAAACCCCGGAACTGGAAGAACAGATGGGTCGAAATCTGGAACGCAACCGCGACAACCTGCTTCAGGATCTCGGTCTCTCCAGCCAGAAGGAAGTGGATGAGCTGCGGGGCCGCATCGATCGCCTGGAACAGCAGCTGCGCCAGCTTGAGAAGCCTGATTGAGCTCGATCAGGGTGGATGGCTGCCTATCCCCTGCCAGACTCAGAGGGTCTTGAAGGTTCTGGTTCCTTGCGCGACATCCTGCTCAGTTCCGCCGTCTGCGTTCTCTGCCTGATCGTGGCAGTTGTCAGCCAGGTCATTTCACCATCCACAGTCTCCGCAGCCAGCGGGCCATCCACCCTGCAGGCTCAGGTCCGCAACATGGAACCCCCTGCCGTGAGCTCAGGGCCCATGGAGCTGGATCCTGATGTGAGCAATCCACGTCTCTTTGCCATGGCTTTCGATGCCAACCTGGCCGATGCCTCAGGGCTCGGTGGCCCGATTGAAGCTGAGGCTCCTCAGATCACAACCAGCGGCCTGATGATCACGGATCTGAAGCTGGGCAATGGCGCTGTGGCCACGGCCGGCCAGACGGTAAGTGTGAATTACCGTGGCACCCTTGAAAACGGCAAGGAATTCGACAGCAGCTACGGCCGTGGCCCCTTCAGCTTTCCACTGGGTGCAGGCAGGGTGATCAAGGGTTGGGATGAGGGCGTCGCCGGCATGAAGGTGGGCGGCAAGCGCAAACTGGTGGTTCCCCCAGAACTTGGCTACGGCAGCCGCGGTGCCGGTGGGGTGATCCCTCCCAATGCAACCTTGATTTTCGAGGTGGAGCTGCTGGAGATCAAAAACTGATCTGAGCAAAAGTCAAACCTGCTCAGCCGCCCGGGAGGGGGAAGATCCAGTTAGTCTTGTATTAGGCCTTTTTTGATCATCCAGACAGATGTTGCACTCGGCGCTGAAAGCGATTGCCCTTCGTCTCCCCACCCCTTCCGTCCAGGCCCACTGCGACGGTCCCTGTGGTGTTTACGACCCCGCCTCGGCACGAGTTGCAGCTGAGGCTGTGGTCTCGATGACCAAAAAACTGCTGGCTCTGGAAAAGCCTGCGGATGGTGATCAAGCCGGCTGGACGGCCTACAAAAACACCTACGCCCGCTTTGTGGCGATCAAGGAGGAGCAGGCTCAGCAGACCAAGAAGGAGCTGCTGATTCTCTGGACCGATTACTTCAAGCCGGAGCACCTGGGAACATTCCCCGAGCTGCACACCACATTCTGGAATGCCGCCAAGCTCTGCAGCGCCTGCAAGGTTCATGTGGACCAAGGCAAAGCCAACGAACTTCTCAAGGCTGTGGAGACCATTCACCACATGTTCTGGAAATCGAAAGGCCGTGCTGACGCCTGGGTCACCGCCAGCTGAGCGCACACCTGTTCCACAGGCAAGCCTCAGGCAACTGATCCTGCTGCTGCTCGGTCGCCGTCGACAATGTCGTGTGGACGGTCTCTCCATGCTGCCAACCTTTGCGGATGGAGATGTGGTGATTTACCGGCCGATCAGTAGCAACGAAGCTCCTCCTGAG
Organism: Prochlorococcaceae cyanobacterium Fu_MAG_50; assembly: GCA_036012625.1. Classification (GTDB taxonomy): domain Bacteria; phylum Cyanobacteriota; class Cyanobacteriia; order PCC-6307; family Cyanobiaceae; genus DASCPR01. The sequence continues at coordinate 7 of DASCPR010000113.1, read as the reverse complement.
CCAGGCT
>DASCPR010000112.1:0-1887 GCA_036012625.1 Prochlorococcaceae cyanobacterium Fu_MAG_50 | reverse complement strand
TATTTTTTCGATTCCAAATAAATAGAGTGCTCGTTTGCGTCGTAATTCCATGGGCCAAAGCGCCTGCCATGAAAGTCTTGCAACCTCTGCGGCTTGCAGGTCAGGATCCCTTAGGCCTGCGGCAATGGCATCGGCAAATCCAGGGGCTCGACGCAGCAGATCTCCAACCATGTAGCCGGTGCTGGGATGCACCATGCTTGCGGCAACCCCAAATCCCAGGACCTGTTGTTGCAGGTCTGGTAAGGGAAGGTTCATCGGCAGAGCGCGACAGAACTCCTCCTGGTCAATTTGCTTCACAGCAATGCTTCGATAGGCCAGTCTTCTGAGTAATCGATCTTTTAGAACTTCGCAGGCGACTGGCGGTGCATGGGCAAGGCAGGTCTCCTCAACAAAGAATTTCCCTTCGCCAAGATCCCAGGCGTATAGAAATGATGGCGGCTCGTTGCAACGCTCCTTTTCGCTTAGATGATCGGAGCGGTAATCCATCATCACGAATTGATTATCAGCAACTGGCGGGGAATTGAAGGTGCCGACAATTCCATAGGCGCTTTGTCCGGCAACGGCACCTTCTTCCGGGCGCTTTATAAAGACTGCTCGATGGCCACTCGCGTCAATAACTAAGCGCGTGGTGAGTTCCTGGCCAGTATCTGTGTAAACCGTTGAATAATTCTTGGCATGTTTGACTTTTAGCGCCAGGCCTTTATGCCAGCTTATGTGGCCATTGGCGGAATTTTTTAATAGCTTATCGCGCAACTTCTGGTTGTCGATGAGGCTGTACTCCAGGCCATGTTTGATGGCATGTGAGTCGTTGATTGCGCCGAAATAACTGCGTGTATCTTGCCAGCTATGGCTCAGTGAGTCATTGATTCCAGCTTCTTCAACCTCAAATCCCCATATCCCATAGGTGTTGACCCAGGGGGAATCTGAATCTTGGGGCGCCAGGATGCCTACCCTTAGCTGCCGCTCTATCAATTCATTGGCAATGACAAGTGCCGAAGGGCCGCAGCCAATCACTAAAACGTCAGTCGGCGGGGCGGCTTCAGTTTGGCGGGCTTCAGAGAGCAAAACTTTTAGCCCCTGGATGCGGACCACTTGATAATCACTCTGATCCCTGGGGTATCAACAATGGATCTTCAGGTCATTTAAAGACATGAAAATCATTCACCCTTGGGAACGAATAGCTGTGAGAGAAAGAACAGACCTCCTGCAATAAGCAGGGCTGGTAGAACGACTGGAAAGCCCTGGGGGCCTGTTAGTGAGCCGAGAGGAAGTGCGGGGAGAAGAGCACTCAAGACTTCAATCTCAAAAAAACACCATAAATATTTAGCATCTATCCCCGTGCTCCAAGGGCAACCGTAACCAAAATCCACGTCTTGCCCGCCCATTGGCCACGGCGGGATCAGGCCAATGCTCACAGGTCACTGGCATAGATGCTCACTGGCCCACAGGTTCAATTGTTGTGTGGGGATTGAGGGGGCCTGCAGCGTCGTAACGGGGTTTGATCGCCTTGAGCAGTGGCAGCATCGCCAGGCAAAGGCAGGCCATCACGATCCAGACCAGCACTCCATTGCCATGGAGATCAAGCAATTTCCCGGCGGCCAGAGGCGCTGCGATCGCACTGATCGCAAAACATTGAGAAAACAGAGCCATCCCCAGGCCTCGATGCTCCGGTGGTGTTTCTTCGATCACCGCTTCCGTTGCGGTAGGCAGGAATGCCGCCTGGGCAAAGGCAATGGCGATCAGTGCAAGCACCAGAAGCACGATGCCTTCTGTCCAGAGGGCTGAGAGTCCAAGCAGCAGACCGCCAACACTGAATGCCACCAGGCTGACCCCCAGTCCGAAGCGAAGGCTGCAATCCGCCAGCCAGCGTCCAACCGGCCATTGCAA
>DASCPR010000111.1:0-11637 GCA_036012625.1 Prochlorococcaceae cyanobacterium Fu_MAG_50 | reverse complement strand
ACGACGGAACTGGCCACCATCGAGGTAGCAAGAGCTCGGGGGCACAAATGCGATCGCTGCTGGCACTACGAACACGACATCGGCCATCACCAAGAGCACCCCAGTCTCTGCGGCAGATGCGTCACGGTGCTGAACAGCTGAACAGCGCAAAGCAATGCGAGAACACTGGGATTGAAGGTCTAGGCCCGTGGCGGACGATCCCAGAGGCCCCGATCCAGCAGCTCCTCTGCAGGAACGGGTCCCCACAGAGCAGCCTGATCAGCAGATAGCAAGGGAGCCTTGAGCAGCTCAGCAGCCTCCAGGCTGGCCGCTTCCGGCAGCACGGAAAGATCTGGATTCGAGGCTGTGGGATGGGTGGTGCAACTGCTGAAACCACGAAAGATCAATACCTCCAGTGGCTCTGAGCGGCCCCGATCGAGTGCAACAACGCCACTAAGTCGCACCAGGAGATCCGGCCGATCTCGCGACAGGTCCTCCAGGGCCTGGATCAGAGCCAGCACGGGCAGATCTTTCATGCTTCAAAACTCCTCAGCGTCAAGAGTCACCGGCGTCAAAACTGGCCAACTTCAAAACTGACCAACGTCAAATGTCCAGGGCGTCAGAACTCCCCGGCAACCCTTCCCTGACGGGGCAGGCGCACCAGCAACCACTGCAACAGACCAACGACATAAGCCACCAGGGCGATGTATCCGATGAAAGCAGCGACACCCTCCGTCCATTGGCCACCGAAAATGAAATCGAACAAGCCCTCTACGACGCGGTGAAGTCCCTGGGGGCCTTCGAGCCAGGCCTGGCAATTGGCCTCGGCCCCATTGCCTAAACAGGCGAGGCTGCCGCAGGCCGTGACAACCGCCAGCACACCAAAACAACTCAGAGCCCAGCGCCAGAGTCGCACTGCAAAAGGAAGGGGGCGCCAGGGGGGCAGATCAGCAAGATCCTCATTGAGATCCACCCAGAACCAGACCGACACCACCATCAGCAGCGGTGCGAGCAGGGTTGTGAGGTAACCAATAGGACGCTGATCTGTGAGCAGCAGAACACTGATCGCAAACAGACTGGCCACTTTCCAATAGATGGTCAGCAACCTCACCATCGAGGCCTCCCTGCGGAGCGAAGCCCAGATCAGCAACACCAACGGCAGACCCACGGCAAATGTCGCCGCCAGGCGATAGGTGAGCCACACCAGGATGCGATAGGAAATCTCTGGCACTGAAGCGCATCAATGAGCTGACATTATCGATGTCCTCCCGATCCCCTTGAGGGTTGGTAGGGTCCCAACCATGGCGCAGTTCTCTCCGCTCGACTGGTTCAAGAGCCGCACAAAGCAAGCCAGTTGTCGCACGGCCCTTTCCGAGAATCCCTCTCTGGAGGCTGCCGTCAGAGAAACTGCTGAGGCCCTTGCCAGCAAAACCCCTGCTGATCTGGCCCTCGTCTTCGCCTCAACCCATTACGCCAGTGATCTGCCACGGGTTCTGCCCCTGCTGAAGCAACAGCTATCAGCCCAGCACTGGCTTGGCTGTGCTGGGGGAGGCGTGATCGGCACCAACCCCGAAGGCAAACCCTGTGAACTGGAACAGACCCCTGCACTGAGTGTCACCCTGCTAACGCTGCCAGGGGTGGTTCTGCAACCCTTCGCACTCGATACCCAATCCCTGCCTGACCTCGACAATGCTGCCCAGCACTGGCAGGAATGGGTGGGAGCGGATCCAAATCAGAGCCGCAGCCTGCTGCTGCTGGTGGACCCCACCTCCCCCTCCATCAATGATCTGATCAGCGGGCTTGACTACGCCTACCCATCTGCATCAACCATCGGGGGAATTGCAGGCCCCCACAATGCTCCCCATGGATCACTGCTTTTCGATGATCGGGTGGTGATGGGGGCCGTGGGCTGTGCAATCGGTGGTGACTGGAACCTGGAGACCGTTGTCGCCCAGGGTTGCAAGCCGATTGGACCGGTTTTCGCCATTGAGCAGGTCCAGAAAAATGTGGTGATGGAGCTCAGTCATGGCGAGACCAAAGACAGTCCGGTGGCCTGCCTCCAACGGGTCCTGGCCGATCTCTCAGAAGAGGAGCGCGAGCTGGTCAAGCACTCTCTGTTCATTGGCATTGAGCGACGGGACCTTGTGGTCAGCAAAGGGACCTCCGCCCAATCCCAGGGTGCCTTCCTAGTCAGGAATCTGATCGGAGTGGACCCCAGCAATGGAGCCGTTGCTGTGGCCGATCGTGTTCGCCCCGGTCAGAACGTTCAATTTCTGCTGCGTGAACCCCAGGCGTCAAGGCAGGAAGCCTTGCAGCTGCTGGAAGCATCCAAGGAACGCAACACCTCCAGAGCCGTCTTTGGCCTGCTGATGGCCTGCCTCGGGCGAGGCAGTGGCCTCTATGGAGTCCCCAATGGCGATGTGGCCATCGCCAGGGATGTGATCAGCGACTTACCGATTGCAGGGGTGTTCTGCAATGGGGAAATCGGTCCAGTGGGAGGCTCCACCCACCTGCATGGCTACACAGCCTGCTGGGGGCTGCTCAGGCACGATCCCTCTCCACCCCAGTCTTCATCCAGGGCCTGATCGTGCGTCAGCACGTCAATCCCCTCAGCGAATACTTCCAGCTGCCCCGGGATCTTCCAGGGCCTCAGGATCTCTTTTTGCAGGCTGATCTTCCCATTCATCTCGACATCGGCTCTGCCCGTGGAGGCTTTCTGCTCGCCCTGGCTGAACAACAGCCGCAATGGAACCACCTTGGTGTTGAAATCCGCCATCCACTCGTGCGCACAGCAGAGCAGGAACGCAAGCAACTGGGCTTGCACAATCTCAGGTTTCTGTTCTGCAACGCCAACATCAGCCTTGAAAGCTGGCTCACCAACCTCCCGCAGGATCGGCTGCAGCGAGCCTCCATCCAGTTCCCGGATCCCTGGTTCAAGAGGAGACATCGCAAAAGGCGTGTCCTGCAGCCATCCCTGCTGCTGGCTCTTGCCGGAGCACTCCAACAGGGCCGTGAACTGTTCATTCAAAGCGATGTGCTGTCCGTGATCCAACCGATGGTGAGGCTGATTGAACTAAGCCGATGCTTTGAGCGCCCAGCCAAGCAGGCAGACCCCTGGCTCCAGACAAATCCTCTGGCCATCTCCACCGAAAGGGAACGCTATGCACTCGAGCGGGAGCTGCCGATCTACCGCGTGCTCTACCGCCGCAACAGCCAGGCTTGTCCAATCCTTGGAAAACTGGAAGAAACCTGGCATCAGATTGATAATCCCGCTGATGCCCTCACTCACCCCACTAACCCCACTGAATGCTGATGTCTGAGGCTGCAGGTTCGCCAGCGCTGATCTTGCGGTGGCAAGGACTGATCCCTTCCTCTCTGGACCAGCGCCAACGCCTGCAGGGTTTCGCTGGTGTGGTGCTGATTCTGCTTTTTGCTGCCCTGCCGCTGCTGAGCAGGACAGGCCTTGGCATCACCATCCTGGCGGCGGGATCCCTCTGGCTGCTCTGGGCCTCGATAACCCCACCGGGTCAGATCAGTGGAGTGAGTGGCTGGTTGCTGCTCTTCCTTGGTATCGCTGTGCTGGCCACGGGATTCTCACCGGTGCCGATCGCCGCCACCAAGGGCTTGATCAAACTGGTCAGCTACCTCAGCGTTTTTGCCCTGATCAGGCAACTCCTGGCCAGCAATTCGCGCTGGTGGGATCGGCTGGTGGCGGCCTTGCTGACAGGGGAGCTGATCACGACGGTGATTGCGTTAAGGCAGCTCTATGGATCTGCGGAAGAGCTTGCCGGCTGGGCTGATCCCAATTCCGTGGCAGAAGGCACCGTGAGAATTTATGGCCCTCTGGGCAATCCAAACCTGCTGGCGGGCTATCTGGTGCCGATCCTGCCTCTTGCCCTGGCCGCACTGCTGAGGTGGAAAGGCTGGGGTTCCAGGTGTTTTGCGGCCGTAGCCCTTGGCCTCGGTATCACCGCAACCCTGTTCACCTACAGCAGGGGCGGCTGGCTGGGAATGCTCGCTGCACTGGCAGCCATGGTGCTTCTGCTGGCCCTGCGTGCGAGCCGGCAATGGCCACCGCTCTGGCGACGCCTGTTCCCTCTGGCCTTGCTGCTGATCGGCGCCGCAGTACTGACCCTCGCCGCCACTCAGATCGAACCGATCCGCACCAGGGTGGCCAGCCTGCTGGCGGGCCGTGGCGACAGTTCCAACAACTTCCGGATCAATGTCTGGCTGGCGGCAATCGACATGGTTCAAGACAGACCATGGCTTGGCATCGGCCCTGGCAATGCTGCCTTCAACAGCATCTATCCCCTCTATCAGCAACCCCTCTTCAATGCCCTCAGTGCCTACTCGGTTCCCCTGGAGATCCTGGTGGAAACAGGGATCCCAGGGCTGCTGGCCTGCCTTGGCCTGATGGTTGCCAGCATCCGCCGCGGCTGGAACGCCCTCAGCTCCACAGCGCCTCTGGCCTTGCCATTGCTGGCCAGTCTTGCGGCCATCGCTGGCCTGCTGATCCAGGGCGTCACAGACACCATTTTCTTCAGGCCTGAAGTCCAGCTGGTGGGCTGGTTCTGTCTGGCCACCCTGGCCCAGCCCCTGGCGAGCAACTCTCAATCCCCGGATAGCCCATGAGTGGTGTGTTGCTGGCCGGCTTTGATGCTGGCCAGACCCAGACCCGCTGCCGACTCAGCCTCTGGGATGGAAAAGGGCTCTCGACAATCGGCGAAGGCAGAGGCAGTGGTGTCTGCCATCTGCTCACTGCAGATGCAGAGGCTCGCTTTGAGCAGGCCATTCTCTCCAGTTTCAGCAAAGCCATTGCCGCAACTGGATCTCCGCCGGAGAATCTCAAGGTGATGGCCGCGGCCATCGGCGCCAGTGGCGTGGAGCAGGGCACCTCCCTGCAGACGCAGGCCCAGCAATTACTGGCCAGAGCCTTGAACCTTCCCCTGGACCATTGCCAAGCCAGCGGCGATGAGCGCACGGCCCTGCATGGAGCCTTCCCAAACCAAGCAGGCATCGTGCTGATCAGTGGCACAGGGATGATCTGCCTTGGTCGCAACGCGCGGGGATCGGAGCATCGCTGCGGAGGCTGGGGCTGGCTGCTGGATGGACAAGGGTCTGCCTTTGATCTCGGTCAACAGGGGCTGCAGCTGAGTCTGCGCATGGCTGATGGACGGCTGCCGGATGGGGCCCTGCGACAGCGACTCTGGGCATCACTCCATTGCTCAACGGCCGCAGAGATCAAGGCGCTTGTCGTAAGTGCAGACTTTGGTTCGGCAGGGTTTGCACAACTTGCTCCCATCGTTGAGGCGGTGGCCCGATCCGGTGACAAACAGGCAAACGCCATCCTGGACCGTTCCGCCATGGCTCTTGTGGAGGCCGTGGAGGCGGTAGCCCAGGCACTAGATCTTGAGACTCCCAGCATTGCTGGCAGCGGCGGAGCCTTTAACAATCTGCATGGTTTCCGAGCACGGATCATCGAATTGATGCAGCAACGCCTGCCGGGAGCGCTGTGGATCAAGGCCCATGGCGATGCCTGTGACGGGGCCCTCTCCCTGGCACTGGATCAGCTCAAGCTCAGGCAGCATTGAGATGTTGATCGGCAAGCTTGGCGAGCTTGGCTGTCCAGTCATCAACCATCTGCTGATCAGCAGCCTCCACCATCACCCGCAGCAAAGGCTCCGTGCCACTGGCGCGAACCAGCACGCGGCCCTGATCACCCATGGCAGCCTCCGCCGCCAGCACCGCCTCATCGAGGGGCTGACAGCTGCGCCAATCCCGGCGGCGGCCAGGATCGGGAACAATCACATTGACAAGCTTCTGGGGAAATGACTTGAAGCTTTGATCACGCCATTGGCTCAGCTTGAGATCACGGGCGTTGCAGAGGATCGCCAGTTGCAGTGCCGTGAGTACCCCATCGCCGCACAGACCATGGGAGGCGGAAAGGATATGCCCAGACTGCTCACCCCCGAGGGCGGCACCACTGGCGACCATCGCCCCATGAACATGCTGGTCTCCCACCGGGGTTCGTTCCAGGAGTCCCCCGCGGGACTGCCAGGCCCGCTCGAAGCCCAGATTCGACATCACAGTGGCCACCAGACGTTGATCCGGTAGGGCCTGCTGCTCCTGCAACGCGGATCCCCACATGTAGAGCACATGATCGCCATCGACAACACGCCCCAGGCCATCAACGGCAAGCATCCGATCCGCATCGCCATCAAAGGCGAATCCCATCGCTGCCCCCTGCTGGATCACCGCCTGACGCAGGGGCTCCAGATGGGTGGAGCCACAACCGACATTGATGCGCTCGCCATCCGGTTCACCATGGAGCACGGTGAGCTCAGCCCCCAGGGATTGAAACACCTCTGCCCCACAGGCGGTGGCTGAACCCCAGCAAAGATCAAGCACGATCGACACCCCATCGAGCCGCTGGCTCGCTGCCGAAGCAAGCAGACCGTCTCGGTAATGGCTGAGAAGATCATGGCGTGGATAGGCACGGCCACAGCTGCTGATCACAGGCAGGAGATGACCGGCGGGAGTCTGCCCCCTGAGCCCCGCTTCGATCGCCCCTTGACGCTCACCGCTGAGCTTGGCCCCATCGGCGCCAAAAACCTTGATGCCATTGTCTTCCGGCGGGTTGTGGCTGGCTGAAACCATCAATCCCCCCGCGGCGCCGACAATCCTGATCAATCCAGGCACTGCAGGGGTTGGACAGAGACCCAGAATCCACACCTCACGGCCTGCAGCCGTCAAACCAGCAGCCAGGGCCGAGGCCACCATGTCGCCACTGCAGCGGGAGTCCATGCCGATCAGCACCGGACCCGTGGCCTTCAGAACCTGGCCACACCAGTAGCCAACCTTTAAAGCCAGCTCTGGGGTGAGATCCGTGCCGATCCGCCCCCGAATCCCGTCTGTGCCGAAGCTCACATGCCCGATTGCATCCGCAAGATCACCGGAATCACTGGCTTTGGGGGCCATGAACTCTAAAAAAGTGAACAAACAATAGAAGAGCTGATCACAAGTCTCAATCCACCACAACAGGCAGCGCCAGGCCAAGCCAGAAGGTGCATGGGCAAAGGAGATTTCAATTCCAGCGCCTCGGCCACCAGAGCAGGTTGACCAGTTCAATCACAGCCCAGGCCACCACCGCCACCACCAGCCATCCCGGCAAAAACTGCAGAGGCCAAAGCCAACGCAAACCCCAAACCAGCAGAGCCGAAACCAGCGCCAGGCAACAGCGGCGCCGCTGGTTGAAGCCAGGTCTGTGGACAGGTTGTTCTGGGGGCATCCCATCGCGAGCTGGCCTGCGCACAGAATGCCAGCAGTTCCTGCACCTGCGTGAACCCATCTCCAGCCCGTGGGATCTCTCTGCTTGCAGGCACCGCCCTGGTGAGCCTTGCCGTGAGCCTTGCGCTGCAGGCGCTCACCACTGGGAACGAGCAACAACTCACGCCAGCAGACTCCCAGAGCCAGCTTTGGCAGCTTTACCGCTGGTCCGTCAATCCTGAGCGGCGGCGGCAAGCTGCCGTGCTTCTGGCCGCCAAAGAGAAGGACTCGCCACGGCATCGTCAGAGACTTCTGGCCGGTCAGGGGTGGGGAGACAGCCCCCTTGCCGCGGTTGTGCTCAAACTACAGGCTCAGACAGCTGAACAGCTGGGGGAATCAGCGAAGGCCAGTCAGCGCTGGCAGGCACTGCTGAACAGATTCCCAGACGTGCCCGCCGCCGCCGATGCCTACTACAGCCTGGGTCGCCAGCAACCTGGCCTGCGCCTGGCGCTGCTGGACAAACATCCAGCCCATCCAGCCGCATTGGCCGCTGCCCTCGAGCTCAGTGAAACCGATGCACAGTCCAGCCGCGGTGCCGTTCACCTGGCTCGCTGGGGAGTCCGCTGGCCGGGTGCCAAGCAAGCCCTGAAACAAGCCTGTCTGCGAACCACCCCTGCTGGCCCCTCCATCAGTGACCGACAGCTGCTGGCCAAGGGCCTGGCTCAGTTGGGGGACCCACTGGCCGCGCTCCGCTGCCTGCAGACAAAAAGCCCTGATCCGACAGCAAGCCTGGCGATCGGCCGTGCCCTGCTGCGGGGCGATCGCCAGGAACAACGGCAGGGAGAAATGCTGCTGCTGCGACTGACCCAGCAACATCCCGGTCTGACTGAAAGCCTCGAGGCCGCCGCACTGCTGAGTGAACCCCTGCATCCCCAGGCTGAGCTGCTGGCGGCCCTACCTGAGCCAGTGATTGAACGTTCAAGCGCAGTCGCCGCAGCACTGGTACGCCTGCAGCCGGGGAACCTTGAGGCCGCCAATGCCGTGATCAAACGCTGGCCTGAGGAACCGTCCACCTGGCAATTGCAATGGGATCTCGGCAGGGAAGCCCTGCTGAACGGACGCTGGCAGGCCGCAGAAAAAATCCTCACCAGTGTCCCTGCCGAGTCCTTACCAGGCCCCATAGCTGCCAGACAAGAGTTCTGGTGGGGATTCGCCGTTGCAAAGCAGGGTCGTGAGCGGGAAGCGCGTCAGATCTGGGAAAGACTGATCCATTCCCAACCACCGGGCTACTACCGATGGCGAGCAGGATCGCGCCTCGGTCTCGAGGCTCTGCCGTCGCTGCAGACAAACAATCCCGGCACAAACCGGCTCCCCCCTCCTGATCCCGGGGCCTGGGAACCATTGGCCAGTGGGGTGGTGATCGTTGATGAGCTGTGGAGACTCGGCCTCGAGGAAGAGGCCTGGGATGCGTGGCGAAGCCAGCGGGCCCAGAAGGGAGAACCCCCGCCATCCCCAGAGACCAAGATCGTTGAAGGTCGCCTGCGCATGGCCATCGGAGATGACTGGACGGGGCTTGGGCAACTCTGGAGCGCCAGCCTCAGGCTGGTCCACGAGGATTGCGCCACCCGTCAGCGGCTGCATCGCAGCCAACATCCCTACCGCTTCCCGGCTGCAATCAGGCAGGCAGCGGCTCAAAGCCTTGTCAGGCCTGAGCTGCTGCTGGCGATCAGCAAGCAGGAATCCCGTTTCTCCCCAGGTGTGACCTCTGTGGCGGGGGCCCGGGGGGTGATGCAGCTGATGCCTGCAACTGCTGCTGAGATCGCCGAGAGGGCCGGCATCCCCCTGACGCCGGGGGCCCTGCTCTCAGCTGAAACCAATATCAATCTGGGCGCAAGGTATCTGGCCAATCTGCTGGAGTTCTGGCAGGGCAATCCCTGGTTGACGGTGGCCAGCTACAACGCCGGGCCCGGTGCGGTGAGCGATTGGATCTCCCTGGAGCAAATCTTCGACCCTGAACTCTGGGTGGAGCGAATTCCATATCCCGAAACGCGCTATTACACAAAAAAAGTGCTCGGCAACCTTGTCAGTTATCTGAATGCAGACAAGGATCTATGCCCATCCAGCGAGGAAGGGGGTAGGAAGCAGCTGCCCGAGCCAGATGCCGCTGAGCAGGATTCCACCGAGGGTCATTGATGTGATTGCTGGCGATGGCAGCACATTGATACGCGCTAAATCCAGACGAGCCAACAACACGGATGAGGCAAGAATCAACACATCAGAAAGAATGCTCAAGCGCAGCAGATAAAGGCCACCAAGAATCACCAAAAGCAAAATAATCACAAGTGATATGGCCCGACTGATTGCCATCAGCATGGAGACCTGGCGCATCAGCAGATCAGGCATGGTGCAGAGAAACACAATCACCACAACCTGAACAACCTCAACACACCAGAAGATCTGAGGGTCCAAGCCATGTTGTGACTGGATGATCGACCAGTGATTACCCATAAGGATGGCCACCCCAAACATGACCGTGACCAAAGGGGCTCGAAAGGGGAGAGCAAGGAATCGCAGAATCGCCATCGTCTCGACTTCGTCTTCGCCCCGTGATCAGGCGTTGTCGGAGGCTGAACCTCTGGCCTGGTCACCGTAGCAACGTTGCGCCAACAAACCTGCCAGAGTGCCTGAGAACGCTCTTAAACCATGACAGGCGACCAGTCGTCCCCCCTTGGCACGGGACAGAAGCTGGTGTTACTGCTTGTGGCCCTTGGACTCGCCGCCGGGCTGCTTCTCCTGCGGGGAGGCTTGAATCCTGAAGCCCCCCTGGATGCACTGGCGCGGCGATCGCTGCAACCCGAAGTGGCCCTCAGCAATGGGCGGCCAACCATGATCGAGTTCTATGCCGATTGGTGTTCAGCCTGCCGCGAAATGGCACCGACGATGTTGGCGGTGGAGCAACGCACCGAAAAAAAACTCAACATCGTGCTGGTGAATGTTGACAATCCTCGCTGGCAGGATCTTATCGATCGCTACGACGTGAATGGGATCCCGCAACTCAATCTCTTCAACGCCGAAGGTGAACTGCTTGGCCGCTCATTGGGTGTGCGTACATCGGAACAATTAAATCAACTGACAGATGCATTGATTAACAACCAACCCCTGCCAAAATTTGCGGGGATGGGAACAGTCAGCGAGCTGGTGGCACCGGAAACAAACCCAGGAACAATCACCGGAGCAAACCCAGGGAAAAATGCAGGCATGAGCTCAGCCAATTTCGATAAACCACGCAGCCATGGGCAAGCAGCTTGAGTCAGGCATCAGAACCAATAGGCTTATTCCTCATCCCAATCAACAGGTATCAATTCGATCAACTAAGCAGTAACCATCCATTCAAGCGCTTCTGAAACTACGGGATATTGCTGACAAAAAATGCGCTTACATGCATTGGCAATATCCATATGTTCTTTTTGGGTTCCATGGCCGGACCTAAGCTTTATATAGTGAATCCAGGAACGGCATGATCCTGTCATGTAGATCCTTGTTGGAGTAGCAAGCGGCAGGACAAATCGAGCACATTCCTTTGCGATTCCATCCCTCAGCATATCCTCATAAAGAGCCACAGCAGAATCGAACTGATGCCTGATCTTTTGACGATAAGACTCCACCATCTCAGCGGAGACATCATCAATGGAATTCTGGCGATTATCAACGTCCTGGCGACGCAACTCAGGAACGGGAATAACACCAAGTTGCGTACTATCGGCATATCGCTGCGAAAACTCCTGAAATGTAAAAGATCGGTGCCGCAACACCTGCGCTGCAATACCCCTACTGGTTTCAATCTGAACAGTCATGTAAGCCTGCTCAAAAACACTCCAATGCTGATTCTTGATGCAATACCTGAGCAAGCCGGATATATTTTCATTGTCCTGATTCTTTGGATTACTGACCCTTGCCACATAGGCCATTGTCGGTTCAGCATCAGGAGTTGCCGATATCAATGTGACCTGAGTCATGACAACCACAAAACTATCTTATTTTATCATTTTATCACAGGTACAAATGCAATGCAGATTGCAGTTTCGACTGCAACCTTGCTCAAAGCACTCCACCCGGGAGATGATCAGCTCACCTGGGCATCATCAGGATCAATAAGGCCTTCCAGGCATAGGCTCAGCATGGACATAGATCTGTGGGTAAATGCCATCGCCGGGCAGCCAATCAAACTTTTGCCAGAGTGACTCTCTCCGGCTGATGTTGATATTTGCCCTTGCGATCGCTATAGGTTGTCTCGCAGGGATCACCTTCAAAGAAAAGCAGCTGGCAAATGCCTTCATTGGCATAGATACGGCAATCAGCCCCCGAGCTGTTACTGAATTCCAAAGTAAGGTG
>DASCPR010000110.1:0-3571 GCA_036012625.1 Prochlorococcaceae cyanobacterium Fu_MAG_50 | reverse complement strand
GGTGAGGGCTGCGGACTGGAATGAGCGACCGTCGGAATGATAAGCAAGACCTGTTGATCCATGTGCTGTTGATTAGCAGGGCTTTTGTCTTGATTTCTGCTCAGTCGCTGCTCAGAAAGCCCAGGGCGCGGCGAACCCGCTTCAGGGTTTCCGTGGCAACGCTCTCAGCCCGTTCGCGACCCTGGGCGAGCACCAGGTTCAACTCACTGCGATCAGCCATCAGCTCGTGATAGCGAGCCTGAATCGGTTCGAGGCTGGCAACAGCAGCCTCCGCCAGCAGCGGCTTGAATGTGCCCCAACCCATCTCAGCGCATTCCCTGGCGGCCAGCTCACGCCCCTTGCCGCTGAGGATGGCGTAGAGACCCAGCAGGTTGTCGGTTTCAGGGCGCTCGGGGTTGCCGAACTCCAGCCCCATCTGGGGATCGGTCTTGGCCCGTTTGATCTTCTTGGTGATCAGTTCCGGCGGATCGAGCAGGGTGATCCTGCTGCCTTCATTGGGGTCGCTCTTGCTCATCTTGGCGCGGCCATCGGTGAGGCTCATCACCCTGGCTCCATCTCTGAGGATCAGGGGCTGAGGCACCTTGAGAACCGGGTCTGCCTCACTGCCGAAGCGGGCATTGATGCGTTGCTGGGCAATATCCCGGGCCAGCTCCAGATGTTGTTTCTGGTCTTCCCCGACCGGCACCAGATCAGCGTCATATAGAAGGATGTCCGCCGCCATCAGCACCGGATAGTCCAGGAGTCCAACGGAGACGTTGTCCCCCTGCTTGAGGGCTTTCTCCTTGAACTGGATCATGCGCTCCAGCCAGTTCAGTGGTGTGACGCAGTTCAGCAGCCAGCAGAGTTCGCTGTGGGCGGCAATCTGGCTCTGCACGAAGATCGAGCACTGCTGCGGATCCATGCCGCAGGCCAGGTAGAGGGCTGCCGTGCTGAGGGTGTCATCCGCCAGGCGTTCCGCAGAGTGGGGCACGGTGATCGCATGCAGATCCACCACACAGACAAAGGTGTCGTGGGTGGTCTGCAGGTCAACCCAGTTGCGGATCGCCCCCAGCCAGTTCCCCAGATGAAGGGCACCTGTGGGCTGGACCCCGGAGAGAACCCGCCGTCGCCCCATGGATCAGTCCTCCTTGGCAGCGGTTTCAGCTGTTTCTTCTGAGGCGGCTTCCTCTGAGCCGGCTGCTTCTGAGGCAGTGGCTTCTGAGGCAGCGGCTTCCGAATCAGTGGCTTCCGAATCAGTGGCTGAATCCTGATGTTCCAACCCCTGTTCCGCTTGCAGCTCGTCGGGCTGGGCTTCTGCAGGTTGCCCCTCCTCGCCGGCCTCGCTCGCAGTGTCTTGCTCGGGTTCCGATTCCGCTGCTGCCGGCTGAGGCTTCGCAGGCCTCGCAAAGGGATCGGGTCTTGCTCCGCCTCCGCCCCGGCGTTCCCCCTCGGAGCGATGGCCGCGGGATCCCTGGCCATCTTCATTCTCACGGCGACCACCGCCGCTCTGGGCAGCCTGGGCCCGATGCTGGGCCACCAGCTCATCGAGCTTGCCGTCCTCGAGCATCTGGCCGACGGTGCGCACCGCGAAGCCGAGAACGGCAACGGTGGACCTGAGGTTCAAGGCCTCCTGGATCGCCCGGGCTGAGCGCATTTCGTTCTCACTCAGGCGGATCCGAAAGCCCCCCTGCTCCCGGTTTCCCTGGCCCCGGCCACCTCGGAATCCTCCCCGGCCGCCATCGCGGGAGCCCTCGTCCCGTCGTCCCCGCTGCTGTTGATTGCTGTAGGAGTCAGTCATGGCCCATGGCCTGTAATCAGGCGCAAGTGTGGCGCATCATCGGTGAACTGTCCTTGATCCATTCGATCCGCTGACATTCAGCCTTGCAATCAGCGGCGGGAAAAGAGGCTGGATTGATTCCTGTATGAGCCTGATCGCCAGTGGTTGCCTGAACCCTGTTTCGGCAGTGTTTCAACCATGTTTCAGGCCTGTTTCGGCGCTGCTTGGCTGTCTTGAGCCTATCGATTGGGGCCCGCTAAGGGGCGCTTCAGGGATCAGCAAGCAGGGCCGAAGTGTTTCCTTATCTCTAAGGTGAGCTAAGAAGGCCAAATGTCGCTGGTACTCCTTGAAGATTCCGGCTCATCTCCAAAATCTGCTGCCAAGCTCACCAGATCTGATCACTCGGGTGGCCATCGCTGGTGGCTCACTGCTGATCGGTCAGTGGGTTCTCAGTGATCTTTTCCATGTTCCCGGTGGGGGATTGACCCTGCTGGTGGGTGGGGCTGGGATCTGGTGGTTGTGCAAGCCAGCCGCTCCTGCCGTGTTCTCCACGCCATCCTCTCTGCAGGGCTGGATCAAGCGCTGCAATGAAGTGATTGAGCAGTTCTCCGCTCTTGAGGATGAGAGTGAGCTGGAGATCTCGGCGAGCGCCCGTCACCAGTTGCTCGATGCAGTTGTCGACCGCAGTGGCCCCCAGAGCCTGGCTGTGGTCACGTCCGGCAGCGGCAGCTTCGATGATCAGGATCTGCTGCAGACGTCGCTGGCCTGCCGCACCCCGGTGACCCTCTGCTGGGCCAAGCCCCTATCCCAGAGCGATGGCACCTGGCAATGGCCCGCGGAGCTCGAGGAACAGGATCTGCTGCTCTATGTGCTTTCGCTGCCGTTGATGGCCGCTGATCTGCTCTGGTTGAAGCAGGTTCCGGCAGAGCAGCCCGCCTGGCTGATGGTGGTGGATGCTGGGGTTTCCATTGAGGCGGACCACGCCGAGGCCCTGGATGCGCAGTTGCCCCAGCGCTGGTCTGGCCGATTGCTCTGCTGGTCTGGAGAGGCCCCGGCGCTTCGCGCTGTGCTGCAGCCCCTCAGAGCTGAGTTGCTGCAGGCCCAGGGGAATCTGGACAGAACCCGGATGCGGTTGCTGGGCAACCTGCACCGAAGTTGGCAGCTTGAACTTGAGCAATTAAGGCGTCAGCGCTTTCAAAATCTTCAACAACGCACCCAGTGGATTGTGGCCGGAGCGGTGTTTGCCTCACCGGTGGCCTCTGCTGATCTGTTGGCCGTGGTGGTTGCCAATGGCCTGCTGATTCGTGAGATGGCCAAGCTCTGGGGATGCAACTGGACACCGGATGTGCTTCAGGTTGTGGCCCGTCAGCTCGCCGCTGCTGCCCTTGCACAGGGGGTTGTGGAATGGAGCGGACAGGCCTTGCTCGGGGTGGCCAAAGTGGATGCCGGCGGCTGGTTGGCGGCTGGAGTGATGCAGGCCCTGAGTGCGGCCTACATGACTCGTGTGGTGGGCCGCTCGATGGCGGATTGGCTGGCCCTCAACGCAGGCGTGGCTGAGCCTGATCTGGAGGCGCTGAAACGGCAGGCGCCGGTGATTGTCGCCAGGGCCGCGGAACAGGAGCGTCTCGACTGGGCCGGCTTCCTGCAGCAGGCGAGTCGCTGGGTGCTTGAGACCAGGGATTCCACGACGAATGAACAGCTTGCC
The DNA here is from genome assembly GCA_036012625.1 of Prochlorococcaceae cyanobacterium Fu_MAG_50. Taxonomy (GTDB): domain Bacteria; phylum Cyanobacteriota; class Cyanobacteriia; order PCC-6307; family Cyanobiaceae; genus DASCPR01. The sequence goes on along the minus strand of DASCPR010000110.1, from coordinate 110 downwards.
GAGCCCTCCTGAACACCTTTGTGAAGATTTGCTTCCTCGAGATTTATAACGTTACAAAGCTGGAAAACTCTCACCCCTGCCCATAACCTTGAAAGATCCTTGCCCTCTTT
>DASCPR010000109.1:0-3126 GCA_036012625.1 Prochlorococcaceae cyanobacterium Fu_MAG_50 | reverse complement strand
TCCAGCTGAGCGGTGAAGGTGGAGATCTGATCCTCCGGGAGTTCCAGGCGGGCCAGCTGGGCCACCTTGCGAACGTCGTCTGCGGAGATCATGGTCATCGGGCTTTAAGGAAGTTGTTGAGATCCTCGCTCAACGCGGTTGCCGCTGTCTCCAGCAGTGATTCACCATGCTGCGCTCTGGCGAGATAGGGATCAGATCCCATGCGGCCGTCAGGGTGCCGTTGGCGGAAGTCTTCAGGACCGTGAATCGGGCCAGAGGGAGCGGCCTCTGGCAGGGGGCGTTGCTTGCTGATCAGGCTTGCTTCCATGTGCAGTGTCAGGGCGATTTCGCTTGGGGTGGCGTGCTGGCCTTCCCGGTCTCCATAAAGGTCTCTGGCCTGTTTGAACACAGGACCAGCCATGAACCAGTTGGCGAGTTTGCAGCGCAGGTTTGGTGCCACGCTGAGCCCTCTGCTGGCTGCTGTGCCATAGGCCTGGGCAAAAGCTGCTTTGGCTGTGGCGATGTTGCCACCGTGACCGTTGATCACAAAAATGCGCTCAAAACCGTGTCTGGCCAGTGACAGAACCAGGTCGTGCAGCACGGCGAGCAGGGTGGCGGGCTGCAGGCTCATCGTGCCGGCAAAGCCGAGGTGATGCTCGGCCATCCCGAAAGCCTGGGTGGGGGTGACAAGCACGCCCGTACGAGAGCCCACCGCAAGGGCAACGGCTTCCGCTGTGAGTGCATCCGTGCCGATGGCGCCTGTGGGTCCATGCTGCTCTGTTGAGCCCAGGGGGATGATCACGCCTTTGCAGTTCTGCAGATAGGTTTCCACTTCCGGCCAGGTCTGCAAGGCGAGGCGGATCGCTTCCTTCGTGGGGGCCGGTTCGGACAGGGAGGCGCTCATGCCGTGCATGTGACTGGCTTCGATGATCGCTCAGTGGGCCTTGCCATTGACGGTGTCCAAGGTCAGCGGGAAGAGGGTGAAAACATGACAAGACATTGATTGGTGAGCTGTCTCGATGCGCTGTGTTGATCGTCAGCGTGGGCAGTGGGCTTCAGATGGCAATGTTTTGCAGGAGAGCAGGGCGGTGACGATCACACCGATCGCCAAGGCGATGCCGGCAATCACGAACAGCTGGATGTAGCTCAGCCCCAGCTTGAGCAGGAAGGACATGCCGTTGCTGCCCGCAGTCAGACCGATGGCGAAGACAAGGCTCAGTGTTCCCCAGATGCGTGGGTGCTGGGCTGTTCCCACCGTTTCCATCGCACGTTGCGAGGTGGTGGCGACCATTCCCAGTACAAAAAAGCCGCACAGTCCTGCCGCGATGGTGATCAGCCAGAGCTGATGGCTGATGGACACCATCAACACCCCAACTGTCCCGGCGGCAAAGATCAGCAGCAGGCTGATGCGGCTGCCCATGCGGCTGACCAAAACACCACTGCAGCCAGCACCGATGGCAAACCCCAGGCCAATGACACTGAACAGCTGACTGGCTGTGGCGATTTGTACGCCAAGATCGCGATGCAAGTAGGCGGTGAGGAACAGGGTCGGCGGTTGCATGCCGATCGCTCCGCAGGCGTAAGCCAGGCCAAGACCCAAGATCACCTTGCGTTGAACTCCATTGAGGCGTTCCGCTGCTGCGGGAGGTGTCTAGTGGTTTGTTGGAGGCGCGGCTGGTCAGCGGCCAGGTCAGCAGAACGGCTACCGCAACAACGGCGGTTTCATAGAACCAACCCACCTGCACGTTCTGATGCAGAACAAAGGGGAGTGTGAGGCTCACCAGCAAGGTAAACAGGCCTGCACCTGAAAATGCCAGCCCGGCTGAAAGCTTGCGCCAACGTTCAGGCATATGGGTACTCAGAACCGAGGGGGTCAGCACCACCAAGGGTGCCGCTGCCAACCCGGCGATGAAGCGCGCAATCACCAGCCAGGCAAACCCGAAATTGAACGAGGAGAGCAGCACTCCGAGTAGCCCGGCACCGAGTCCGATGCGCATCACCTGGCGTACGCCGAGAATCCTCGGCAAAGTGATCGCGATCACGCAACTGACCAGATAGCCGAAGCAGTTGGCTCCCCCTAGAAATCCTGCCTGTGGAATGGTTGTCCAGCCATCACGAATCAGGGCCGGCGCCAGTGGGGTGTAGGCGAAACGAGACATTCCCAGGGCAATGCCGATGGCGCAAAGACCAGCCAGGGTTGCCTGGGCGGGATGCATCGGGAGAACGGTCGAGGGCGCAGCAGTTACTAGATGCCATTCTTTGCTGTTTTCATAACACTTGAGGAGATTTACTCGCCATTTTTATCCCGATTTTTAAATGACTTCTGCAGCCAGCCGATCAGACTGATGAAGGTAATCAATTTTGTCAGAGCAGCTGGTTGTTGTGAAGCACCAGGTTCTTTTTGTCCGTGCGTCAGCAGAGCTGACGGGCGTTGGGCTCTCAATGCATGGGATAAGCAGTACCGCCGAACAGCAAGACCCATCGAGTGGCAAGTGAAGTGTTGGTTTAAAAACGAGGCCTCAAAAATATGCAAATGGTGGAAGGCTTCAATTGTGCGTTGTCAAAATCGGCAAAGCAGAGACACAATTTGGTCATTAACCTAATTCTCGCATTTCCTAAGTGTCAGAAGAACAGATTAAGGGGTTCCTCGCCAAAGTCCAAGTTGACAAGTCATTGCAGGATCAGTTGAACGCAGCAGGTGCTGATGTTGAAGCGATTGCTAAGGCAGCTGGTTTTTCGATCACCACAGAAGACCTCAAAGTCTCCAATCGTGAGCCTTTACGAAGCCTCTCGGACGAAGAGCGTTAGGGGGTTGCGGGGGGAGGCTGGCTGGGCGGTTCTGGAGGAGGGTGCTGTAGTGGACCCTGGACGGAGTGTGGGGTTTAGTCGACAATTTGCGCCTGCGGGGAGCCACATTTGAAGTTGCCATCTCAACCCTAATCCTCACAGCCCTAGCAGCAGTAAGGACTTTATTGTTTCTTGGCTACAAGCCATCGCTCTAAAAATATTCACCATGTCTGGCACCTGGTTGGCAGTTAGATGCTCAGACAGCTAAGCGCTTAATCGAAGCCAACTCTGCCAATGGTTGCTCGCAACTATAAGGCTGGCCGTCAACTTCTTGTCTCTAACTAGCACCTTCATCTCCTT
>DASCPR010000108.1:0-8253 GCA_036012625.1 Prochlorococcaceae cyanobacterium Fu_MAG_50 | reverse complement strand
AGGCGCGCCAGACCTTCCTCAACCATCTGCATGATCAGGGCCAGGCCCTGGCCCAGAAGGCGATGCTGCAGGCCATGGCTGCTGGGGATGGATAGCTTGCTGGGGATGGATAGCTTGCTGGGGATGGATAGCTTGCTGGAGATGAATCGGTTACTTGGCTTACTGGCCAGTGATGGCAACCGCTAATGGCGACTGGTGAAAGCCCCCCTGTGGCAGCTGATCGTGCCTGTCCCTGGCTGAATGAAAAGGTGCAGGCACTTGTGAGCCAGATCCTCAGCTCCCATCAACGGGCCTTCAAGCAACCCCTGCTCACGGACGTGACCACAGAACAGACGGCAGGATCTCTGCAGGTCAGCCAGAGGCTGTTCGAGGCAGGATTCCCCGTGCTGGCCCATGACGGTGGCGCCGACCCCCTGCTCAGCTATGCGACGGCCGCGGCACTGCAGCTTTGGGAACGCCCCTGGCAAGAAATGATTGGCATGCCCTCCAGACTCACCGCCGCTGCAGGCGAGCGTCAAGCACGAGCCGAGGCACTGAGCAGTGCACTGCAATTGGATGCTTTCGAGGGATATCGCGGGGTCCGCATCAACAGCAAAGGGCGGAGATTTGAAATCAAAAATGCCCGAATCTGGACCATCTGGGATCATCAGAACAACGCCTGTGGTCAGGCCGCAAGCTTCACAGAATGGTCTTGGCTTTGAGCCTTCATCAATACCCCCATTCATTTACGGTTACCTCAACTCTTTAGGCAGGGCAACCGAACACAGTGGTGCTGACCGTCCATTCATGGACGGTTCTCCGGGTAATGGTTATCAATGGAAGCGTTCAGATTGCTGTTGCGGGGAATCAATCAACCCCGTCATTTTCCCATTCAAGGAGACTTGAACCCATGCTGACTCTGCGTCAATCCCCCTTTGATCTGTTCAACCAGTTGGAACAACAACTCGCCTCAGCCGAGCGTATTCCAGCTGCTGAAATCGTTGAACAGGATGATGCCTACACCGCCCGTCTGGAACTTCCAGGCGTCGACAAGAGCTCCATCGAGATCAAAGCCACCGACCGAACGCTTGTGGTGACTGCCGAGCGCACCAACCCTGCTAACAGCCACCCTGCTAACAGCCACCCTGACGACAACACCTCTACAAACAGCACTTCTACAAACAGCACCTCTACACACAACCATGTCACAACCGTTGCCGAGCCAAACAGCGCCAAGGAGGTGAATGCTCAGCAGCAGCTGAACCAGCCACTGCTCAGCGAATTCCGCTACGGCACCTGGAGCCGCAGCTTCCGCTTCCCTCAGGCCCTGGATCGCGATCAACTCAAGGCCGTCTACCGCGATGGAATTCTGGAGATCACGGCCGGCAAGATCCCTACCCAGACCACAGTCTCGGTAGAGGTTGAAAGCTGAGTGTGATCGCCAGCCGTTGTGATTTCAGCCAAACCCTCAGCGCAAGCCTCCCCATACCGGGGGCTTGCGGTTTTACGCCAGGAACGCAGCCGCAGGACAGCAGCATCTGCCCCGTAAAATCACGCCGACGCAGAGGACCGCATGCAACGGCGCAAACTCCTTGGCTCTGGTGCTGCAGCTCTCTCAGCCGCCGCCGGCGCCGGCCTGCTGAGCGCCTGCAAAATCCGCAGGGACGACACCGGAGGTAGCAGCAGCAGTGACACAGGTGGTAGCCAGCCGCAGGTGCGCTGGCGAATGGCCACCAGCTGGCCCCACTCTCTAGACACGCTTTACGGCGGAGCTGAAACGATCAGTCGACGGGTGAATGAACTGAGCGGCGGCAACTTTCAGATCAAGCCCTACGCCGGCGGCGAACTGGTACCTGGCCTGGAAGTGCTGGATGCTGTTCAGGCCGGATCCGTGGAGTGCGGCCATACCGCCAGCTACTACTACATCGGCAAAAATCCCGGCTTTGCATTCGGCACCTCAGTGCCGTTTGGATTAACCGCACAACAGCAGAATGCCTGGCTCTACGAAGCAGGCGGCAACGACGCCATCAACCGCCTCTACGACGATTTCGGGGTGATCAGCTTCCCCGCCGGTAACACAGGCGCCCAGATGGGTGGCTGGTTCAAGCACAAACTCGAAGGGCTGAACTCGCTTCAGGGATTGAAGATGCGCATCCCTGGCCTGGGGGGCAAGGTACTGGCTGAACTCGGCGTGAACGTGCAGGTGTTACCCGGAGGCGAGATCTTCCTGGCCCTGGAACGTGGCACCATCGATGCCGCTGAATGGACCGGCCCCTACGACGACGAAAAGCTGGGGCTGGCCAAAGCTGCGCGCTTCTACTACTACCCCGGTTGGTGGGAACCAGGTCCCACCCTTGCGGCGCTGGTGAATCAACAAGCCTGGCGCAAGTTACCCAGTGACTATCAGGCGATGTTCACCACGGCCTGCTACGAAGCCAACCTCACCATGCTCAGCCGTTACGACACCCGCAATGGCGCGGCTCTGCAGCGGTTGTTAAAGGGAGGCACCGAGCTGGTGGCCTACGACGAAAGCATTCTCAAAGCCGCCCAGGAGGCAGCGTTCCAGCTCTACAACGACAACGCTGCCAAGGATCCCGGCTTCCGTGATCTATTTGAGAAATGGCAGGGATTCCGTCAGGAGTTATATACCTGGAACAACGTCAATCAGTTCTCATTCGCACGCTTCAGTTACGCGCAACTTCCAGGAACGACATGACGCGCTGGCTGGGCCTGGCTCACCGCATTGACGCCTTGAACCGGGCTGCCGCCGTGGTGGCTCGCTGGTCAGTACTGCTGATGCTGGGGTTGGGGCTGTGGAACGTCGTGGGGCGCTATCTGGGCGTGAGCATCGGCCACAACCTCAGCTCCAACGCTTTGATTGAAGGGCAGTGGTATCTCTTTGACCTGGTGTTCCTGCTGGGGTTGGGCTGGACCCTGCAACGTCAGGGGCATGTACGGGTTGATGTGCTGCAAAGCCGCTGGAATCCCAGGCGTCAGGCCCGCATGGATCTGCTGGGCACCCTGGTCTTTCTGTTGCCATTTGCCATTGGCGTGATGCTGATCTCGATTGAACCGGCGCTGCGGTCATGGAGCATCGGCGAAGCATCCCCTGATCCGAATGGCCTGCCGCGCTACTGGGTCAAGAGCCTGATCCCCTTGGGTTTTCTGCTACTGAGCCTGCAGGGAGTGGCCGAAGCGATCAAAGCGTCAGCAAAGCAGCAGCCCCCACCCGCCAGCAGATCAGGGTTGCAGGCAAACCAAGAGGAGCCTCCCCTTGATTGAGATCGAACTGATCGGCCATGTGATCAGCTTTGATCCCTCAGCCGTGCTTGCTCCAGGCATGTTTGTGGCCCTGATGTTTGCCCTGTTAAGCGGCTATCCGGTGGCCTTCTGCCTGGGGGGCATCGCCGTGATCTTCGCGCTGCTGGGCATGGCCCTCGGCGAGATCGATCCCCTGTTTGTCACGGCCCTTCCCCAGCGGATCCTGGGGATCATGGCCAACTTCACCCTGTTGGCCATCCCAGCCTTTGTCTTCATGGGCGCCATGCTTGAAAGCTCAGGCATGGCCGAGCGCTTGCTGGAAAGCATGGGTCGGCTGCTCGGCAAGCTGCGGGGTGGCCTGGCTCTGGCCGTGGTGCTGGTGGGCTCGCTGCTGGCAGCCACAACCGGTGTCGTGGCAGCCACTGTCACCACCATGGGACTGATCTCCCTACCACCGATGCTGCGGGCGGGCTACAACCGCGCCCTCGCTACAGGGGTGATTGCAGCCTCCGGCACCCTGGGGCAGATCATCCCGCCGAGCATTGTCCTGGTGGTGCTCGGAGACCAGCTGGGAGTTTCCGTGGGGGATCTCTTCCTCGGCTCCCTGATCCCGGGAGTGCTGATGGCTGGTGCCTTTGCCACCTATGTGCTCGTGATCAGTGCCCTCAAACCTGAACTCGCGCCACAACTGGATCCTGACGAGCAGACCGCCCTGGGACCAGGCCAGCTGCTGCTGGTGATCATCCCCCCCCTGGGCCTGATCCTGCTGGTGCTGGGCAGCATCTTCTTTGGCATTGCAACCCCCACGGAAGCTGGAGTTCTTGGTGCCACAGGCGCCATGGGACTGGCAGCGCTCAATGGAGGTTTCAGCCGCCGCAGCCTCTCGAAAGTCTGTGATGAGACCCTGCGCACCACCTCGATGGTGATGGCGATTTTGCTGGGCTCCACCGCCTTCAGCCTGGTCTTTCGAGGCGTGGGTGGCGATCAGTTGATTGCCGATCTGTTGCTCAACCTGCCTGGCGGCAAGGTTGGTTTCATGGCCGTGAGCATGCTCACGATCTTTGCCCTGGGCTTTTTCATCGACTTCTTTGAAATCGCCTTCATTGCCGTTCCCCTGCTGCTGCCGGCAGCGCGCCAGTTACTCGGCCCCGAAGCGCTGATCTGGCTGGGGGTGGTGATCGGCGCCAACCTGCAAACCTCCTTTCTCACACCGCCCTTCGGCTTTGCGCTCTTTTATCTGCGCGGAGTGGCGCCGAAAAGTGTTACCACCCAAGAGATCTACAAGGGGGCACTGCCCTTCGTCGCCCTGCAGATTGCTGTGCTGGTTCTGATCATCATCGCTCCAGCCCTGGTGAACTGGCTGCCAGGACTGGCCTCAACCTGATCCAGCCAGCCATTCGTCTGCAGGCCTCCGTAGAGTTTCAACCTCGGCAGAAGGTTTCCATGGCAGTTGCCAGCGAGAGCGTCACGGCTGCATCAGTCAACGCTGCTCCAAGGTTGACGCTGCAATGCGAAACAATCGCCACAGACACCAGCACAATCCGCTGCCTCGACTGGGACCGCAGCCGTTTTGACATCGAATTCGGGCTCCGCAACGGCACCACCTACAACAGCTTCCTCGTGCGTGGCGCTCAAACCGTATTGATCGACACGAGTCACCTCAAGTTCGAGCAGACCTGGCTGGAACTGTTGAAACAACAGATCGATCCAAAAACGATCGACTATCTGATTGTCAACCACACCGAACCTGACCACTCCGGACTGGTGGGACACATCATCGATCTAAATCCCGAGATCGAGATCCTGGCCTCAAAAGTGGCGATCCAGTTTCTACAGAATCAGGTGCATCGTCCCTTTCGCTCCCGGGCGGTGAAAAGCGGCGACCGGCTGGATCTGGGCACCAACCCAGCCAGCGGCCAAGTGCACAGCTTCGAATTCCTCAGCGCACCCAACCTCCACTGGCCAGACACGATCTTCTCCTTCGACCACGGCACGGGAATCCTTTACACCTGTGATGGCTTTGGGATGCACTATTGCTCGGATGATCTCTTCGATCGGGACCCCTCCGCCCTCGCCCCAGACTTCCGCTTCTATTACGACTGTCTGATGGGTCCGAATGCCCGCAGCTTGCTGCAGGCGATGAAACGCATGGATGCCCTGCCGGAGATCAGCACCATTGCCGTGGGACATGGCCCCCTGCTTCGCCATCATCTGGATGACTGGGTCAGTGATTACCGCACCTGGAGCAACGCAAGCAGCAAGGGAGAAAGCTATGTAGCTGTGTGCTATCTCAGCCAATACGGCTACTGCGATCGGCTCAGCCAGGCCATTGCCCATGGCATTGGCAAGGCGGAAGCCCAGGTGCAGCTCGTGGATCTGCGCGCCACCGATGCCCAGGAGCTCAGTGGCCTGATCGGCGAAGCCAAGGCCGTGGTGGTGCCCACCTGGCCAGAGCAACCTGATGCGGAGCTGCAGAGTTCGATCGGTACGCTGCTGGCTGCCCTGAAGAAGAAGCAATGGGTAGGCGTCTATGACGCCTATGGCGGGAATGATCAACCGATCGATGCTCTATCAGCACAACTCCGTAGCCTGGGTCTGATCGAAGCCTTTGAGCCCCTGCGGATCCGCCAGGCTCCCGAAGGGAGCGACTATCAGCGCTGCGAGGAAGCCGGCACTGATCTCGGCCAGATCCTCACCAGAAAGAAAAACATCGTTGCCATGAAAAGCCTGGATCGGGATCTCGATCGAGCCCTGGGACGCCTCAGTGGTGGCCTCTATGTGGTGACCGCCAGCCAGGGAGATGGTGCCGCCCTGCGCAGTGGTGCCATGGTGGCCAGCTGGGTGAGCCAGGCCAGTTTCTCACCACCGGGCTTGAGCGTGGCCGTGGCCCGGGACCGTGCCATCGAAACCCTGATGCAGGTTGGTGACCGTTTCGTTTTGAACATTCTCAGGGATGACAACTATCAACCGCTGCTGCGCCATTTCCTCAAGCGATTTCCGCCGGGTGAGGATCGCTTCGCCGGCGTCAATATCCTCGAGGGCGTTGCCGCTGGGGGACCGGTCCTCGCCGAGGCCCTGGCCTACCTGGGTTGCCGGGTGGAGCAACGGCTCGAGGGCCCCGATCACTGGATCATCTATGCCGTTGTCGAGGAGGGGAGTGTGGCTGACGCGGAAGCGATCACGGCCGTGCATCACCGCAAGGTAGGCAACCACTACTGATGGAAACGATTCCCACCAACCAGGCAGTCTCTGCCCCGAGCGGCGATCGCCAGCTGCTCAGCATTCCGATTGAATCAGGGCTGCTCAGCCTGCGTGGCCTCAGCCCCCAGCGCCTGCGCTTCGAACTCGAATATGCCCTTGAACGGGGCAGCACAGCCAACAGCTTTCTCTTCGTCCCCCCAGTAAGCACGAATGGGCTGAACGATGCTGCAGTGCTGGTTCACCCCCCAGGTGCCGCCTATGCCGAGCTGTTCATGCCGGCACTTGCGGCTGCCCTTCCCGCTGGCATCAGCAAATTGCAGGTTGTGGTGGGTCATGTGAACCCGAATCGGGTGCAACTGTTGCAGCAACTGGCAACGACCTATCCAGAGCTGGAGCTGATCTGTTCGATTCCCGCAGCAAGGCTGCTCAAGGATCTCTGGAACCAGCGCAAACCATCAGCCCCCGGCGCTGAGACGACTCCCAGTGAGGGGCCTCCCGTACCACCACTGCCCCTGCCAGCACTGAAGGTGATCCAGCAGGAGGAGGTGCTTCCCCTGTTCAATCGCTATCAATTGCGGCTGATCCCCGCCCCCACACCACGCTGGCCTGGCGGTCTGCTGGCTTTTGAAGAGCAGCTCGGCCTGCTGATGAGTGGCAAGTTCTTCGCGGCACACATCTGTACAGCTGAATGGGCAGAAGCCAACCGCAGCAGCACAGACGAGGAGCGTCGACATTTCTACGACTGCCTGATGGCGCCCATGGCTAGGCAGGTTGACACCTTGATCGACCGCCTGGAAGAACTGGAGATTCGCTGCATCGCTCCAGGCCATGGACCGAGCATCGAGAGCAGTTGGCGAAGCCTGTTCAACGACTACCGCCATTGGGGGGAGGGACAACAGCAAGCCAGCCTGCGGGTGGCACTCCTGTTTGCCAGCGCCTACGGAAACACAGCCGCCATCGCTGATGCTCTGGCCAAGGGTGTGGCACGGACAGGCATTCGGATTGAAAGCCTCAACTGCGAGTTTGCCAGCAGCACAGAACTGCTGGAGACGATTCAACAGGCGGATGCCTACCTGATTGGCTCGCCAACCCTGGGGGGACACGCACCAACGCCGATTGTCTCCGCCCTAGGCACACTTCTGGCAGAAGGAGACCGCAGCAAGCCCGTGGGCGTGTTCGGCAGTTTTGGCTGGAGCGGCGAAGCCCTCGACCTGCTGGAGAACAAACTTCGTGATGGCGGCTTCAAGTTCGGCTTCGAACCGATCAAGGTGAAATTCCGACCCGATGCCGCGATGGTGAAAACCCTGGAGGAGACGGGCACCCGTTTCGGACGTGAGCTTTTACAGCAACAACGCCGTGTGCAACGACGCTCCGCCGGCGGCATGAATGAAAGTCGCAGTGACCCGGCGATGCTGGCCCTCGGACGGGTGGTGGGCTCACTGTGCGTACTGGCGGCCCGCAAGGGGGAAGGCCAAGCAGTCCTCAGCGGCGCCATGGTGGCCAGCTGGGTCAGTCAGGCGAGCTTCACACCACCAGGATTCACGGTTGCCGTCGCCAAGGACCGTGCCGTTGAAGCCCTGCTCCATCGTGGCGATCGCTTTGCCCTCAACGTGCTGGCCTCGGGCAGGGAAAGCACATTGATGAGACAGTTCCTGCAGCCCTTTCCGCCAGGTGCAGACCGCTTTGCCGGGCTGCAGCTGCAGAGCAGTCCAGGGGGTCAACCCATCCTTGCCGACGCTCTGGCCTGGCTGGAAGCTTGCGTGAGCCAACGCATGGAATGTGGCGACCACTGGTTGATCTATGCCGAAGTCA
>DASCPR010000107.1:0-6296 GCA_036012625.1 Prochlorococcaceae cyanobacterium Fu_MAG_50 | reverse complement strand
GGAAAGATCCAGAAAGCCAGGGCATGCAGTGCAAGCACATAGATCGTCTCCTGAACCACCACAAGCGCCAGGGCCATCAACTGAACCTGAAGGAGATCTGGGGCCAAGGGCAGATGGAACAGATCCACAAGCCGCTCCAGCAAGCCTGCGCCAGCCCGGGTGATCACCACCCAGAGATTCTCGCCGACAAGCACGGACAGAACGAGAACACGGATCAAGAAGCCACTCGTGCCCAGCAGCACACCGACACTCCAGCTCAACCACCAGCTCAGGCCCCGTCGCCAGCTCCAGCCAAGCCAGAGCGCCAGCAGCCCATAGGGGAACAACATCAGCGGTCCCCGGACGGGACCCATCAATGCCACCAGCAGCAGGACCGCCAGAGCAACACCTTCAAGGCCTGCATTGTCACCACGGCGCAACTGCAGCAACGCCAGGGGCAAGGGCAGCGCCAAACGGAACATGGCCCCACCGATGGGCAGGTAATAGAGAGCCAGCCAGATCAGACCCGTGGCAGCGGCCAGGTAGGAGGTTTCCATCATCCTCAGGGCCTGACGCCGGCTCAGCCTCGTCTGGCTGCTGCGCTCCATGGGGCCGGATTGCCTCAAGGCTGATCTCCCGCCGCTGCAGGGGCCAAGCGCCCAGGCGCAGACGGCTTGACCCGCTCGATTGTTTCCACCTCAAAGAGCACACCGGCCTTGCGCAGAGCCTCGGTGACGGCCTCCGCCGGTGCCGAGGGATCAGCACCGGAAAGCTTGATGATGATGCGATAAGGCTGGGTTTTGACAGTTCTTGAAGACTGCACAACAGCAGGTTTGTCCGACTCGGCAGCATCCGGCTTTGGCTCGCGCCTTGGCACTGCCTGCTCAGGCTGCTGAGGCTTGCCCCCGGTATCGGAGTCCAGCCTGGACTCCTCCTCTGTACGAGCATCGCCTGGATCCTTTCTGCTGGCAGCGGAGCCAGTCGAGGCAGAGCCAGTCGAGGCAGAGCCCGCTGCAGCCGCTTCCCCTGGCGCTGCTGCCGATCCCTGCTGGGGGGAATCAAAACTGTCGGAGAGCTTCTTGCCATAGGGGGTGCTTTCACAGCCCTGCAGGATCACCACCAGCACCGACATCCCCAACGCAGCAAGCCAGCCTGAAGCCACTGCCCCGATTGAGACCCTGCTCATGAGGTATCAGCAGGCTTGATCACCCGCACCGCACTGGCCCGCAGCCGACCGGTTTTTGTGGTGGCTGGCGCCTTGCGGGCAGCGGGCTGCTTGGAGGTGGATTGCTTTGAAGTGGATTTGCTGGCGGTTTTGGCGGCGGTTTTGGTGCTGCTCTTGGTTGAAGCCTTCTCGGACTTTGCCTTCCTGGAACTGCCACCTGTCTTTTTGCTGGCGGCCTTGGCGGCAAGCAGTTCCACAGCCTCATCAAGAGAGATGTCATCCGCACCCTTGCCCTCCGGCAGGGAGGCATTCACCTTGCCCTGCTTCACGTACAACCCATAGGGACCGTCGAACACCTGCACCCCCTCATCGCTACCAGCAGGGACACCAAGGTCCTTGAGCGCCGTTCTGCCACCTCGCCCACGCTTGGGCATGGCCAGCAATTCAAGAGCGCGACTGAGTTCAACCAGAAGCACATCGTCTTCCCCCTTGAGGGAGCGATAGTCCTTCTCACCTTTGCCCTTGTCCCAGACCACATAAGGACCGAAGCGGCCCAGGCCCGCCTGGATCCGCCCCCCATCCGGGTGCTCACCGAGAAGCCGGGGAAGCCGCAGCAGCCCAAGGGCATCCTCCAGGGTCAGATCCTCAGGCTTGGCCCCTTTCGGCAGCGACGCCCGCTTGGGCTTGGGCACCTCATCACTGACCTGCCCACGCTGCACATAGGGGCCGTACTGTCCGAACAACAAATAGACCTGTTCCCCAGTTTCAGGGTCTTCTCCCAGGGCTTCAGGACCATCTGACTTCTGTTTGAGGATCAACTCAGCCCGCTCCTCATCGAGATCAGCTGGGGTGATCTCCTGGGGCAGGTTGGCCTTGATCAGCTCCTCTTCACCATCGTCACCGACCCGCTTGGCCTCCAGGTAAGCCCCGTAGCGACCGATCCTGACAACACAGGGCAGCCCCTGCAGGTCAATGGTTCGGGAGGCCCCGGGATCGATATCCCCCTCACGCTGATGAACCTGCGTCTCAAGGCCCTCATTGCCCTTGTAGAAGGTCTTGAGATAGGGAAGCCATGACACCTTGCCCGTGGAGATCTCATCCAGGGTGGACTCCATCCTCGCCGTGAAGCTGGTGTCCACAAGGTCTGGGAAGTGCTCCTCCAGCAGGGCCGTCACCGCGAAGGCCGTGAAGCTTGGCGTGAGGGAATTGTTCTGCAGAGCGGCATAGCCACGATCCACGATCGTGCCGATGATGCTCGCGTAGGTGGAGGGTCGGCCGATGCCCTCCTTCTCGAGCATCTTCACCAGCGAGGCTTCGCTGAAACGGGCCGGTGGCTGGGTCTGGTGCCCGAGGGGTTCCACCTGCAGCGGCTTGGGGGCATCCCCCACCGCCAGCGCTGGGAGCAGAACCTCCTGACCTTCCAGGGCCGCATCGGGGTCATCACTCCCCTCCACATAGGCACGAAAGAATCCCGGAAAATCGATGCGCTTACCGGTTGAGCGGAAGCTGGCAGAGGCAACGCTGAGATCGATGGAAAGCATCGTCAGCTTTGCCTCCGCCATCTGGCTGGCCACGGTTCGTTTCCAGATCAGTTCATACAGCGCCAGATCCCTGCCTTCCAGAGATGTGTCACGAGGGGTGCGAAAGCTCTCCCCGGCGGGGCGGATCGCTTCGTGGGCCTCCTGGGCATTGCGCGACTTTGTGCTGAACTGCCGCACTGACTTGCTCAGATACTCCTTGCCATAACGAGACTCCACACAGCTGCGGGCGGCAGAGATCGCCTGCTCGGAGAGATGCACCGAATCCGTCCGCATGTAGGTGATGAACCCCCGCTCATAGAGCCCCTGAGCACAGCGCATGGTCTCTCTCGCGGACAGACGCAACTTGCGATTCGCCTCCTGCTGCAGGGTGCTGGTGGTGAATGGCGGAACCGGCTTGCGGGTTGTCGGCTTCTCTTCAACCGTCTCCACCCGCCAGGGCAAGCTTCGGACCTTCTCCGCCAGATCGTTGGCATCCCTCTCGCTGAGAAGACGCACTTTGCTGGCCGCCTTCAGCTCTCCGGTGGACTCATCGAAATCGTTGCCGGTTGCAATCTTCTGGCCATCGAGATGGGTGAGTTTTGACTCGAAATGATTGCCGCTCTGATCCAGCTGAGCCTTGAGATCCCAATAACTGCCACTGCGGAAGGCACGCCGTGCTCTTTCGCGCTGCACCAGCAGACGCACGGCAACGGATTGCACACGACCAGCCGAGAGGCCCCAAGCCACCTTCTTCCACAACAGGGGCGAGAGGGTGTAACCCACCAACCTGTCAAGAATGCGCCGGGTCTCCTGAGCATGCACAAGCTCCATATCGAGATCCCTGGTCTTATCCAGAGCCTTGGCAATGGCCTCCTTGGTGATCTCGTGAAAGACCATCCGCTTCACCGGCACCTTCGGAGCCAGCAACTGCAGCAGGTGCCAGCTGATGCTCTCGCCTTCCCTGTCCTCGTCCGTTGCCAGCAGCAACTGCTCTGCACCCTTCAAGGCATCCTTCAGTTCCCGCACCACCTTCTTCTTGTCCTTAGGCACCACA
This sequence comes from Prochlorococcaceae cyanobacterium Fu_MAG_50, assembly GCA_036012625.1. Lineage (GTDB taxonomy): Bacteria > Cyanobacteriota > Cyanobacteriia > PCC-6307 > Cyanobiaceae > DASCPR01. The sequence continues at coordinate 2,578 of DASCPR010000107.1, read as the reverse complement.
TAGAGCGGCTCGAACTCGGATTCGGTGTTGACTCCAAGATTCGACCACTTCTCCCCCTTCTGAGCCGCGGGGATCTCGCTGGCGTTGTTCGGCAGATCACGAACATGACCCATGGACGCTTCCACCCGAAAGTCCTTGGGCAGGAAGCCACGGATGGTGCGGGCCTTCGTGGGGCTCTCAACAATGACCAGAGTGTGCGCCACAGACGAGCCGATAACCTTCCTCCTTCTTTATCGCACCGTCGCAACTCTGGCAGCGAAGAAGTCAGCAGTGGAGAACGCAGCATCGGCGCCGCTACAGTCGCCAGAGCCATTCAGATAGCGAGCTCACCATGCCCGACTTGGGTGCATTTCTCCTCACCACCCAGGCCATGCCAGCTCCAGGCGAGCTGCTGAATCTCCCCCTCAACGCCTTGGCTGTCGCCCCAGAAGGCGTTGTTCTTCTGACAATGCTGGTGACCTTGCTTGTGGATCTAGCAGGGGAGAAGATCTCAGCCCGATGGGTGCCTCCCGTTTGCTATCTAGGTCTTGGCACGGCCCTGGTTTTGCTGGCGCTGCAATGGAACAGCCCGCCAGAGCCCTCCTTCCTCGGCGCCTTTCTGGCTGACAATCTCGCCATTGCCTTCCGGGCGGTTGTGGCACTTTCGACGCTGCTCTCCCTTCTGATCAGCTGGCGATATGCCGAACAGAGCGGCTCTCCTGTGGGTGAATATGCGGCCATCCTGCTGGCGGCAACCCTGGGAGCGATGCTGCTCTGCGGATCCACGGATCTGGTGAGTGTGTTTGTCTCCCTGGAGACCCTCTCGGTCGCCAGCTACCTGCTCTCGGGTTACATGAAGAGAGATGCACGCAGTTCGGAAGCCGCACTCAAATACCTCCTCGTCGGTTCGGCGGCTGCCGCGGTTTTTCTTTACGGCGCCTCTCTGCTCTATGGCCTCAGCGGCAGCACCAGCCTTGAAGCCATCGGCCTTGCCCTGCAGACAAGTCCCACACCACTGGCGGCCCTTGCCCTTGTCTTCATCCTCGCCACCGTGGCCTTCAAGATCGCGGCTGTGCCCTTCCACCAGTGGACTCCTGACGTCTACGAAGGATCACCCACTCCAGTGGTGGCGTTCCTCTCGGTGGGTTCCAAGGCTGCAGGCTTCGCCCTGGCCCTGCGCTTGCTGGTTGGCTGCTTCGGCAGCTTCGACAGTCAATGGAAACTGCTCTTCACAGTGCTTGCGCTGCTGAGCATGACCCTGGGCAACGTCGTGGCCCTGGCTCAGACATCGATGAAACGGATGCTGGCCTATAGCTCCATCGGTCAGGCCGGCTTCGTGATGATCGGCCTGGTCTGCGGCACCGAGGACGGTTTTGCCTCAATGGTGCTCTACATGGCGGCCTATCTGTTCATGAACCTGGGCGCCTTCGCCTGCATCATTCTTTTCTCAATTCGCACCGGCAGCGACAGAATTGCCGACTACGCCGGTCTTTATCAGAAAGATCCATTGATCACCCTCGGGCTCAGTCTCTGCCTGCTTTCCCTTGGCGGAATTCCACCGATGCTGGGTTTCTTCGGCAAGATCTATCTCTTCTTCGCCGGCTGGGCAGATCATCAGTATCTGCTTGTTGTGGTGGGCCTGATCACATCGGTGGTGTCGATCTACTACTACATCTCAGTGATCAAGATGATGGTGGTGAAAGAACCTCAGGAAGCCTCGGATGTAGTGAAGGCTTATCCACCCATCCAATGGAACACCTTGGGATTACCACCACTGAGAGTGGCCCTGTTGTTCTGTGTCCTCGTCACTTCAGTGGGGGGAATTCTCTCGAATCCCCTGTTCGAATGGGCCAATCACGCTGTGACTTCAAGCCCCCTGCTGCAACAGGCGATTGCGATGAGCTCCCAGCGCGCCCTTGGTTAACTCCCCCCCTGACAAGCAATCTGTGGCCGTGCTTGCCGATGTTTGCAAGCACTACGGCAATGGAGAGTCGACCGTCAAGGCCCTTGACCAGCTCAACCTCAATGTGATCAAGGGTGATTATCTGGCTGTGATGGGGACCAGTGGTTCAGGCAAAAGCACGGCGATGAATATTCTTGGCTGCCTAGATCGCCCCACCAGCGGCAGCTACCTGCTGAATGGGATTGCCGTTGAAGATCTCGACGACGACGTCCTTGCTGATCTGCGCAACAGGCAACTGGGCTTTGTCTTTCAGCAGTTTCACCTTCTCCACCACGCCACTGCCCTGGAAAATGTGATGCTGCCGATGATCTATGCGGGCGTCCCTTCCCAGGAAAGGCGCCAACGGGCTGAGCAGGCCCTGGAGCGGGTTGGACTGGCAAAGCGAATGGAAAACCGGCCGAATCAACTTTCCGGAGGGCAGCAGCAAAGGGTGGCGATCGCTCGGGCAATCATTAACCAACCGAGCTTGCTGCTTGCCGATGAGCCCACAGGCGCCCTTGATTCGCGAACCTCAAATGATGTGCTGAACCTCTTTGATGATCTCCATGACCAAGGCATCACCATTGTTCTGGTGACCCACGAGAATGAAGTGGCTGCAAGAGCTGACAGCATTGCCCATTTTCATGATGGCAAGGT
>DASCPR010000106.1:0-2063 GCA_036012625.1 Prochlorococcaceae cyanobacterium Fu_MAG_50 | reverse complement strand
TACCAAGACTGGTCAGCGTAATGATCAAGATATTTCTTACGTCCCCCTGGAATGTCAAGCGTGTCTTGATGCACCAACGCAAGCGAGAACTTTCACTGCTCAAGCGCGTCGTTAAAGACAGCAACCAAGGCCAATTCAGTTTCCAGCAATAAAATTTTCATCATCAGAATTAGAGCCCGAAATCAGCATCAGAATCACAGCCAGCAGGCGGCTACCTAAACATTGAACAGAAATTCCATCACGTCCCCTTCTTCAACAACATAGTCTTTGCCTTCACTACGCAACCAGCCCTTATTCCTGGCTTCCACCAGGGAGCCAGCCTCGAGAAGCTTTTGATGACCAATCGTCTGAGCACGAATGAAGCCACGCTCGAAATCCGTGTGAATCACCCCTGCCGTCTGCGGTGCAGTCATGCCCGCCTTGAATGTCCAGGCCCGGGTTTCCTTCTCACCGGTGGTGAAGTAAGTGCGCAGACCGAGCAAGCGATAGGAGGCTTTGATCAGGCTTCGCAAGCCCCCCTCACTCACACCCAATCCTTGGAGGTAATCATCCCGCTCCTGATCACCAAGTTCAATCAGTTCAGCCTCAACCTGGGCTGAGATGCGCACGGTTTCAGCGCCTTCCCTGGCGGCCAGATCAATCACCTCACGGCAATAGTCATTGCCATCAGCCAGGTCATCCTCGCTCACATTGGTGGCATAGATGATCGGTTTGGCACTGAGCAGGCCCAGGGGCTTGATCAGAAGCTGCTCCTCAGGGGAGAGCTCCACGGATCGCGCCGCCCCGCCCTGTTCAAGCTCAGCCTGGATCCGCTCCAGGGCCGCCTCCTCAAGTTGAGCTTCCTTACTGGTTCGCAGTTGCTTTTTGAGGCGTTCACGGCGCTTCTCGATCTGAGCAAGATCAGCCAGACCAAGTTCAAGATTGATCACCTCCGCATCACGGGATGGCCCGATGGCACCGGAGACGTGAATCACATCATCGTCATCGAAGCATCGAACCACATGAACGATGGCATCAACCTCGCGGATATTGGCGAGGAATTTATTGCCTAATCCCTCTCCCTGGCTGGCCCCCTTCACCAGACCAGCGATATCGACAAACTCCATCCGAGCAGGAATCAACTCCTTGCTGCTGCTGAGATCGCAGAGCAATTGCAACCGCTCATCCGGAACGGCCACGCTGCCGACGTTGGGCTCGATCGTGCAGAACGGGAAGTTGGCAGCCTGGGCCTGGGCGTTGGCGACCAGAGCATTGAAGAGGGTGGACTTACCCACATTGGGGAGGCCCACGATTCCAGCTTTAAGCATGGTCGGGAATCTAGCGGCGCTGCCAACAACCTCCCCAAACAGGTTTCGAGAGTCACAAGCCTGACTTGGCCAACACCACGAAGCGACCCCCAAGAGGCCAGCCAGGCAAGGGAAGCTCCCAAGACCATGGTGACTCCGTCACACCACAGCCGCGACACCACCACAACGCAGCCAAGACGCAGCCACGAGGCAGCCCAGTCAGCTCAACGCAAGACCGCCGCCACGCCAGTAGCACGCGATCGTAACGTCTGAGATACGCCATCGTTACTAATTCGTGCCATTGACGGGAGAAGTCACGAAATCACCGATCACCAGCGAGACTGGCTGAATCGTTCGTGGGGTTATGGCCACAACCGAACGCCATCCCACGCCTGATGAACAGGAGCAAGGATTGGCCCGACTCACCCGCCTCAGCGGCAAGAGAAGGCAGCAGCGGCGCTGGATCGGCATCACTGCCGCAGTGGTGCTGCTTGCTGGCGCTGGTCTGTTCTGGAAATTGGGACCAGGTCGCGGCAATCGAGACCTCACGCCCTACACCGTTGAAGCCAGGCAGGGCTCTCTGCCTGGGGTGATCTCCGCCAGCGGTGAACTGGAGGCCGAGCGCAGAGTGAATGTCAGCCCCAACAAACAGGGACGACTGGAACAACTTTTTGTTGAGGAAGGAGACCGGGTCAAGAAAGGAGATGTTCTGGCGCAAATGGATAACTATGACTATCTCGATCGCCTGCAGGAGTTGCAGGCCTTGAAGAGACAAGC
>DASCPR010000105.1:0-3582 GCA_036012625.1 Prochlorococcaceae cyanobacterium Fu_MAG_50 | reverse complement strand
TCTTTCGCATCCATACCTTGACGGTAGCTGACACTCTCGGTTCGATTCTGATTGTGATTGGCCTGATTATTGAACGCAATTCAGAATGGCCATTACTTTGCCTCGGCCTGCTCTCAATCATCCTCTGGAATGCAACCTTCAGTATCGTTTTAAGCACTTCAGCATTCCAACGAAACACAGATCTTCATCGTGAAACAGGCCTCCTGAATCCAGACGGAGGCAAGCAGAACCAAAGATGAATAAGGACATTCTGCTGATCCCAATCATTCTTGCCGTGCCCTTTGTTGGATTCAGCATGGTTCGCCAGACGAACCCATGGCAGACCCTTGTCCTACGCTGCACACTAGGCAATTTAGCAGCATTGATTTACGCACTTCTTGGCGCCGTCGATGTTGCAGTAACCGAAGCACTGGTGGGCACATTGTTATCAACAGTTCTTTATGCTGTTGCGATTCGGGCCACCTGCACTTTTCGGCTTCTCAGTTCAAGTCAGGCACCACTTTCAACAGGGCGCCAGCAAGAACTGAAAGCCCTGATTGAGCCCCTGGGTTGGCAACTGAAGATCATTCCTGATCAGCTGAACCCCAGCCTGGCCAACCCAGATCAGCGCAGCAACCTCAACCCCATGGACATTCATGCCCAGCAACTGCCGGATGGAAGGCTGCAACTCAGGCACCCATCACTGCTGAAGCAACTGGTCAGCATCAATCCTGAATTCGCCCAAGAGATGGGCATGCATCTTGATCCTGCCCGGACAGAGGGCCTTGGCCTTGAGGCGCAACAGGAATGAACAACGACGCACTCTGGCAGCACCCTTCTTCAGCATTGCGGCGCTGCATGTCAGCACTTGCATTGCTTGGTTTTCTGATCACACTGCTTGCAATGCTGGGTTCACTGGCCAATCAGAGCAGCGCCATAGCACCAGCAACAGTTCAACAACTGGCAAGCTCAGGTGGTGTTCCCAATGTTGTGAGCACAATCATTCTTGACCTCAGGCTTTATGACACACTTTCCGAGGTGATTGTGTTCACGCTTGCCTCCATGGGCGTTGGCATGTTGTTGGCACAGGATTCAAAACTGCCCGCCATCAAAAGCGTCGAAAACCACAGTTCCATCACCCTCTTTCGGCTTGCTGCCGTCCTCAACGCTTTGCTTGCCATCGAGTTGGCTGTGCGGGGCCATCTGAGTCCTGGGGGAGGCTTTGCCGCTGGGGTTGCCGGCGGCACAGCCTTGGCACTGATCCTGCTTGGTGGTGGTGACCGGGAGGTGATGGAGAAATACAAACGAATCAATGCAGGCACGCTGGAAGAAGCTGCTGTGTTGTTATTCGTTGTGTTGAGCTGCCTGATCATGGAAGGATTGAATCTTCCCAGTGGCATCTATGGCGCCACACTCAGTGGCGGAATGATCCCGATCCTCAATATTCTTGTCGGTGTGAAAGTGACACTCGGATCATGGGGAATGGTTCAGAAATTTCTATCCACCAATGAACTTCTCTGAAAGCCATCAACCGTTGATCAAGGCCTGCAGACCTGCACAGATATCCTGCTGACGCATCAGAGCTTCACCCACCAGAACGGCCTCGGCGCCAGCCGCCTGCACCCGATCCAGATCAGCACGACTGAACAGGCCCGATTCACTCACCAGCAGAACCCCCTGATCCCGCAAGTCGGCGCCAAACTCAAGGCTCAGCCGCTCTGTGGTTCCCAGATCCGTCTCAAAGTTGCTGAGATCCCGGTTGTTGATGCCGATCAAGGGGAAGCCTCCGAGGCGGAGAACGCGCTCGAGCTCGCCGCGATCATGAACTTCCATCAGCACCTTCAAGCCCAGGCTCCCCGCCACTTTTCCCAGATAGATCAGATCCTGATCCGTGAGGATGGCGGCGATCAACAGGGCGGCATCGGCCCCGGCCGCACGGGCCTGGTAAAGCTGATAGGGAGTGAGGATGAAGTCTTTGCAGAGCAGCGGTAGCTCAACCGCCTGTCGCACCTCCACCAACACATCAAATCCACCCTGAAAGAAACTTCTCTCGGTCAGCACAGACAAACAGCTGGCTCCGCCACTGGCATAGGCGCGAGCGATGGCAACAGGGTCGAAATCCTCGCGGATCACTCCCTTGCTGGGGCTGGCCTTCTTCACCTCGGCAATCACCGCTGGCAGCAGGGATGCCTGCCTCAAGGCTGCAACAAAATCCCTTGTCGGCGGCAGGGCAGCGACCTTGGTCTTGAGCTCATCAAGAGGCACCCGTTGGCGGGCCTGCTCCACTTCTCGGTCCTTTGCCCAGACAATCTTCTCAAGAATGTTGCGGGGCAGAGCCTCCTGATGGGGAATGGCGTATTCAAGGTGGGCCACCTTGATACTTGGATTAGGTGGACGGCGACGGATCTCCATTGGCGAATCTCTAGGGGCGAGGCTTTTCAGCTGTGGGTGGACAGAACAGATGGGCTTGGACAGATCAAAGAGAGTTAGCAAGAACTGCCGTGGATGGCGATCCGCTCAGGCGGCCAGCGTCCTAGCAAGCCAGCCAGTCATCGTTCAAGCGGCCAGTCATCGCAGAAGCCGCGAGTCAACCGGTCAATTGCTGCGCCGCCTGTTTATAGGCCACTTCAACCACTTCGCTGAGGGTTGGATGGGTATGTACCTCATAGGCCAGTTCCCGCACGCTCTGGCGACGGGCCACCCCATTGGCCACTTCCTGAATCAGATCAGCAGCATGAAGCCCGTAGATATGGGCACCGAGAACTTCACCGCTGTCCTTGCGGAACAGCAACTTCATCAGGCCATCACTTTCCAGCTCAGCAAGGGCCTTTGAATTGGCCTTGAAGTAGCTGCGCACCGTACCCAGGGCAAAGCCCTGATCGGAAGCCAGTTGCTTTGCCTCCGCTTCACTCAAGCCCACGGAACTGATCTCAGGGTGCGTGAAGGTCGCAGCGGGAATACTGCGGTAGTCGATGCTGCGGGGATGTCCAAGAATGTTGTCGATGGCAATGGTTCCCTGGGCCGCAGCGGTGTGGGCCAGCATCAATTTGCCGGTGACATCACCCACAGCCCAGAGATCTGGCAAGGCCTGACCATTGACCAGCACGCGCATGCTGTCGTCAATGGGCACGAAGCCACGGTTGAGTTCAACACCCGCTGACTGAAGATTCAGCTCGCCGCTGCTGGGAACCCGCCCTGTTGCCACCAGCACCGCATCCACCTCAATCGTGTCGACGAGCTCACGGCTCTGCATCTCAGCAAGTTCGATCTGCACCGGGCATCCGGGTGTGACCTTGCGTGCCAGCACACCAGCGCGGGCATCGATATCGCGGCCATCGATCAGTTTTCGAGACGCAAGTTTGGTGATATCAGGGTCAAAGGTAGGCATCACCCTGTCCAACGCCTCAATCATCGTGACTTCACAACCCAATGCCGTGTAAACGTCAGCGAATTCAAGGCCGATATAGCCACTGCCGATAATCGCGATCCAACGGGGAAGCCACTCCAGATTCACCGCTTCGTCACTGGTGAAGACCGTGCGACCATCGGTCTCAATGCCAGGCGGCACAAAGGGGTCGGAACCGGTGGCGATGATCACATGCC
>DASCPR010000104.1:0-2103 GCA_036012625.1 Prochlorococcaceae cyanobacterium Fu_MAG_50 | reverse complement strand
ATCTTTCGGCTGATCCTTGATCAGTTTGAGAATGAAACAAGCTTGCTGATCGATCCTTAGCCTTCTGGATAGAACTGAAGGCGCAATCTTGTCTTCACTCCTTGATGCGTTGGCCTTTGCTCATCCTGGGGTCACGCTTATGGGGCTATTGACGCAGCAACGGAAGGCTGTTGGCCAGAGGGATGAAAGATTGGTATCAGGAAGATATCGCTGAACCCCTGTCAGGGTGCTGGCTTGCCAGGAACCGATCTCCCGCATCAGCTCATTGGGGATTGCCGAGGTGGAAAGGCTTTGATTGACTTTCTGCGTCCATTGAGGCTCCTGATAATTAAGGCCAAGGAAATCACAGAGTTGTGTATAGGTGTCCTCCCTGAAGAGTGTCTCGTAGAAGCCGATGAAACAATTGTTCAGCCCGAAGGCCTCATGGAGGGACGCAAGGGTCTGCACATAGTCACTGCGGATGCTGATCCGCTCAGGGCGCCTGCGAATCAGTTCTTTCAGTGTGCTGATTTCAGCCTCTGGATTGAGCATCCCCGTCTTGCGTAGTTTCATGCGCATGCTTGAAAGGATTCGTTCAACAGGATCACGCATCAGGAAGACAGGGCGCACAGCAATCTCTCGTTTGTTGAATTCTCTCTGGATTGTTTTGAGTGTGGAAGAACTGAGGCTGCAATAGGAGGGTGTGATGTCTCCACTGAGCAGGATTTGATCGCGGCGCAGCAGACTTGCAAAGTAGTTGTAATAACGCTGAGGATCGGCAAAGAAGCGCTGGCGCCGCCAGGTTCGTGGCTTGAGTAAGGAGCCTTTCTGTTTTCTGTACATGGCCAGATTCGGCACGGTCATGGCGTCGTGAATGTGGTATTCCTTCAGGAATCCGAAGTTGCAATCACGGCGTTGCTGCAGCTGCTGATGCAACCAGGACGTGCCCGCCTTCTGGGCGCCTACGCCGAGCAGAAATCCGCCTCTTTCAGTAGTTGAAACCAGATCAGTCATTGCAGCCTTTCCAGCCCTGTCGCTGCAGTTGATGCCACTGGCCACGGGCTTGCAGCAGCCGTTCGCTCATTTCCCGCACGGCGCCATGGCCGCCGCGGTGCTGCAGCACGCCATCGGCCTGGCGGCGTAGGGGCCTGCAGGCATCGGCCGGTGCCAGAAGCAGCTTCACCTCTTGACGCACGGCCAGATCATTGAGGTCGTCGCCCAGGAAGGCCGTCTGCAGGGAAGACATGCTCAGTTGCATCTGCAGGGATTTCAGGGCAGTCGGTTTGTCCTTGATGCCGATGAGGCAGTGCTGGATGCCCAGCTGACTGGCGCGCGCTTCCGTGGCACCTCCACTGCCGCCACTGAGGAAAGCCAGGTGCACACCCTTTTGTTGCAGCAGTTTCAAGCCAAGCCCATCCCGCACATCAAAGCGTTTCTGCACAGATCCCTGGGCATCGAACCAGAGGCCGCCATCGGTGAGCACTCCATCCACATCGAGCACCAGTAGTTCAATCGCGGCCAGATCCCTCTGTCGCTGTTGCCATTGCAGTTCCCGGAGCCAGCGTCTGGGATGGAGCCAGGGCAACACTGTGCTGCTCAACTCAGCCCCGCTTGCACAAGATCATGCATCCGCAGCAGCCCCAGTAAGCCGCCCCCCGCATCGGCGCCAGCCACCACAGGCAGCACGGAGATCGGTTTGCGGCGGTTGTGTTCCATCCGCGCCAGGGCCTCCACCGCCAGCAGATTGCCCTCCACCGTGATTGGATCCGCGGTCATCAGGTCAGCAGCCTTGAGGCTCGCCCAGAGCTCGGCGCTGTGATTGCGCAGGGCACGGCGCAGGTCTCCATCGGTGATCAGGCCAAGCAATTGACCTTGATGATCGGGGTCTTTGACCCAGCCACTGCCGATCCCATCCCTGGTGAGCACACCGATCACTTCGGGCATGGGTGTGTGCAGATCGAGGGCATGGAGCTTCTCCGCCGGCACCATCAGGTCTGCCGCTGTGAGTGTGAGTTGTTTACCGAGGGACCCGGCCGGATGGTTGAGGGCAAAATCTGCTGAGGAGATGCCCCGGCGTTCCATCCAAACCGCGGCCAGGGCATCACCGATCGCCATCGCCACGGC
>DASCPR010000103.1:0-4202 GCA_036012625.1 Prochlorococcaceae cyanobacterium Fu_MAG_50 | reverse complement strand
AGCTTGACGCCTGCATCGACTCTGTTGGGGTTGCTGAGACCGTTGATATCAACGAGTGTTGCCACAGGAATCCTGTAGGCCATGGCGATCTGACTGAGGGTCTGCCCCTGGGCCACCCGGTGGGACTTGGCGTTTGGATTGGCTTTGATCGCCGCGGGCTTCCGCTGCGGCAGCGCCGCTCCCTGGGGAAGTCTGATGGTCTGGCCGAGTTCAATATGGTCGGCGTGGCGAAGACCGTTGATCGCAATCAAGTCCCGTTCACGCACTCGATAGCGGGCCGCAATGGTGCCGAGAGTGTCTCCTTCTCTGACCCGGTGACGCCCCGAACCGGCACTTGCAACACCTCTGCTGCCATTCGGTAAGCGGATCTTTCTGCCGGCTTCAACGTGATCTGAGTTGCTGATTCCATTGACTTGCAGCAGGGATCTCAGGGAGATGCTGTAGCGCTCAGCAATCTCGGAAAGGGTCTCGCCTGGTTTCACCGTGACACTGGCCGCCATGGATGGCAGAGGGAGGAGTGCTATCAGGGCCGCAACGGCTATGGCACAACGGCGCATGTGTCTTTTTCTACTTCGCGAACCATAAGGTGACATTTCAAATCCGCCAGTCCCAGACTGAAAACATCCTTCTCGATCTTGACTGGATCAGGATCTCAGCGCACCAGTCGCTTGAGCAGCCTCAGGTCAACGTTGTAGGGGGGATATCGGAATTTGAGGTCTAACCAGAACGGGCGCTTCAGCACGGCCTTGCGGTGGGAAAAAGTCTCGAACCCAGCATGGCCGTGATAGCTCCCCATTCCACTGGCGCCGATGCCTCCAAACGGGAGCTCAGGCACCCCCGCCTGGATCACGACGTCGTTGAAGCAAACTCCGCCGGAGTGGGTGGTGTCGAGCAGTCGCTGCTGCTGGTCTGCTGTGCCGCCAAAGAGGTAAATAGCCAGTGGTCTTGGCTGCTGCTGGATATCTGTGAGGGCGCTCTCAAAATCCTGGGTGATCAGAATTGGCATCAGGGGGCCGAACAGTTCCTGCTGCATCAGGGGATCATCACGATTTTCTACGGCGATCAGCGTCGGGGAAATTCGCCGCGTCCCTTTATCCACGTCACCTCCAACAAGAATCCCCCCCCGTTGGCGAGCTCCTTTGAGCAAGTCATGGAGTCGATTGAATTGAGATTCATTGATGATCTTCCCCAAATGAGGGGATTGCAGCGGTTCGGGACCATGGAATTCGGTGATGGACCTGGCCATCGCCTCCAGCAGCGGCTGCTGGAGGGACTGTTCGACGATCAGATGGTCAGGGGCGATGCAGCTCTGACCAGCATTGAGGCTCTTGCCCCAGATAAGGCGCCTGGCAGTGATTTTCAGATCGGCTCCGCCAACCACGATTGCGGGACTTTTTCCTCCCAGTTCAAGGGTCACCGGAGTGAGATTGTTCGCTGCAGCGGCCATCACCTTTCTGCCAATGGCCTCTCCACCGGTGAAGAAGATGTGGTCAAAGGGCTCTTTCACAAGGGCAGCCGCCACCTCAGCGCCGCCCTCAATCACTTGCACCACATCTTTGGGGAAGTGTTGGCAGATCAACCGGCTGAGCAGGCCTGAGGCTGCAGGTGCATGTTCAGAGGGCTTGAGCACGGCTGTATTGCCCGCGGCAAGTGCACTGATCAGGGGCTGGAGCGTGAGCATGAAGGGGTAATTCCATGGCCCGATGATCAGCACGCAGCCCAGGGGATCAAGCCTCACCTGCCCTTGACCAGGTTGCTGAGCAAAAGGAACCTTCACCCGTTGGGGGCGCATCCAGGCTCTGAGTTGCTTCTCTGCCAGATTCAGCTCCTGTCGCAGGGCAAGCAGTTCAAAGAAGGCTTCTGTGGGTGGTTTGCCGAGATCTGTCGCGAGGGCATGGAGCACATCATCTTCATGTTCATCCAGTAGGGCCCTGAAACTGCTTAATTGCTTGCGGCGCCAAGCTTCTGGCCTGGTCAGACCAGCGATCACCGGAGCTCTTAAGTGGCTTAGGACAAGGTTCGCGGACCCCACGATGCTGACGACAGCGCCTGTTGGGTCTAGCAGTGGTTCAGTAGGCAGTGGGTGATGACCACTCGCAATCCATGGTGGAAGGGGGCTGTGATTTATCAGCTCATTCCGCGGAGCTATGCGGATGGGAATGGCGATGGGGTCGGTGATCTTCAAGGTCTGGCCAGTCGTCTTCCCTATCTGCGCTGGCTCGGTGTTGAGGCGATCTGGCTCAATCCGATCTATCCCTCACCCTTGCGGGATGGGGGATACGACATCACTGATTTCAAGGCCATCCATCCCGAGCTAGGTGATCTTGCAGCGTTTCATCGATTGCTGATCGCTGCCCATAGGAACGGCATCAAGGTGATTCTTGATCTCGTGCTCAACCACACCAGCAATATGCATACCTGGTTCCAGAGGGCTCGCTGGGCCCCGAAGGGAAGCCAGGAACGTGATGTCTATGTCTGGAGTGATGACCCGCATCGTTATGCGGATGCTCCGGTTTTGTTTCGCAATTTCGAATCGTCCAACTGGGAATGGGACGAGGTGGCCGGGCAGTACTACCTCCATCGTTTTCTGCGCCATCAACCCGATCTCAATTACGAGAACCCCTGGGTTCAGGAGCAGATGCTTGAGGTTGTGGATTTCTGGCTGGAACGGGGGGTGGACGGCTTTCGTCTCGATGCGGTGCCGTTTCTTTTCGAAGCGGAAGGATCTCGCTGCGAAGGTTTACCGGAGACGCACGAATTTCTGCGTCGATTGCGTCAGCGGGTTGACTCTCACGAGCGGGATGTGCTGCTGCTGGCGGAGGCCATTCAGCCCGTTGAGGAGGCGGCTCCCTATCTGGATGAACAGGAATTGCATGGTGCCTTCAACTTTGTGCTCACGGCCCATCTGTTTGCGGCCGTGGCCAGCGGGACTGTCAAAAACCTGCGCGAATGTCTGAATGCGGCCCAACAGGTCGCGCCCTGCGGCAGCTGGGCTCTACCGCTGCGCAATCACGATGAACTCTGGCTCGGGGATGGCCACCTGGTGCCGGAAGAGGTGATTCAGACCATCCGTGCAGGTCTGCATCAGGGGCAGGGCCATTGGCTGAACTGGGGTATCAATCGAAGACTCGCCCCCCTGCTGAATGGAGATCCGCGGGCGAATCGATTGATGCACGCCCTGCTTTACAGCCTGCCTGGCATGCCCTGTCTTTATTACGGCGATGAACTGGGGATGGGGGATTGGCCAGGCCTGCGCGACCGTGATCCCAATCGCACACCCATGGCCTGGACACCAGCTCGCAACGGCGGTTTTTCCACAGCTCCCGATCCCTTGCTTGTGCTTCCTCCGATCACGGCCCCTGGATACGACTACAGGGTGGTGAACGTGGAGGTGCAGAAACAGCTTCCCGGTTCACTTCTCAACTGGCATCGCCGCATGCTCACCTGTCGACGCCTGTTGCCGGCGTTGCGCTGGGGGGATTTCGAGCTGCTCGACTGTGGCCATCCCAGCGTGATCACCCATGTGCGCTGCAGTGATTCGATGACTGTGCTGGTGGCGGCCAACCTCTCGGCGGCTGGGGCTTCGTTTCGGCTTGATCTGAGTCAATGGCTTGGGGAACGGACCCGTGAGGTGCTCTGGGGTTGCGAGTTCCCTGCCGCTGCGGCGGACTGGTTTGTCTACCTTCCCGCCTACGGCTTCAGCTGGTGGTTGATCGGAGAGGTGGAAACGGTCACAGATCAGACCACCGAGGAGCTTGGAACGCTGCTTGGTTGAGCACGGCTGCTGGATTGAGGACGGCTGCTGGATTGAGCATTCCTGCCTGATGTCATCCCTGTGTTCATTCTCTGAGATTCAGTTCGCCTTCCGGCAGGCCTGCCTGGTCAAGGGCCTCCTGCACCACGGGTAGGAGCTTTTCGGCTTCGTTCCTGTCAATCATCGCCAGCCTGCAGCGCCTGGCCAGCACATCCGTGGGCGTGCAGGCGTGTTCCACCTGGATGGCTCGCCTGATCTCTGCTTGGCAAAGGGGGATCACCCCACTGAGGGGTGCGCGCTCATCGGCCGGGCTGCTGGCGATCAGAGGCAATGCCTCCAGGCCATAGGAGGCCTGTAGATGACTGATCTGAGATGGTTTCAGCGGGGACTCCGGCAGCAGATCGCTCAATTGCTGTTGTTGTTGCTTCAGCCGGGGGATGGTGTTATC
>DASCPR010000102.1:0-12798 GCA_036012625.1 Prochlorococcaceae cyanobacterium Fu_MAG_50 | reverse complement strand
CTGCCTGATGAGAAGACTGGGGCGCTGGAATCAACCATCTCAGTGGAAGCCCAGCTGCCATCGGCATTGAGCTTGGCAATGAAGACGTCGGAGAGACGGTTAACGTTGGGGTGCCCAGCTGGGGTGAGGGTGATGTCTCCAAAGGATGCTGTTTCTACTTCTGAATCCCATCGACGTCCGAAGTGTCCAGTGATGATGGACGAACCGTCGCTCAACGATGTGATGCCATGGCCGCTTTCAATAGTGAGTCCACCAGCCTGTGTGGCCCACTCGAATTCACCCTCGGCATTGAGCTTGGCAACGAAAATATCATTGACTCCAAGTGTTGTTGCTGTGAGGTTAATGTCCCCGAAGGATGATCCTCCTCCTCCGTGACTACCGGTGATGATCGCAGAGCCATCACTGAGGGAGGTGATTCCATACCCGGTGTCACTAGATCCGCCACCAGCCTGTGTGACCCAGGCGAATGAACCATCAGCATTGAGTTTGGCAATGAAGACCTCACTCTGGTTGTATCCAGGGTCGGTAAGGGTGATGTCTCCGAAGTCTGCTGTTCCTCTGAATTGTCCGGTGACGATGGCAGAGCCGTCGCTGAGGGAGGTGATTCCATACCCGTTGTCACTAGAGCTCCCGCCAGCCTGTGTGGCCCAGATGTAATCGCCATTGGCATCGAGCTTGGCAATAAAGATATCGTGGTCACCAGCTGATGTGAGGGTGATGTCTCCGAAGTCTGCTGTTCCTCTGAATTGTCCGGTGACGATGGCAGAGCCGTCGCTCAGGGATGTGATGCCATTACTATTTTCCCAATCGTCGCCACCAGCTTGTGATGCCCAGGCGAATGAACCATCGGCATTGAGCTTGGCAATGAAAACATCGGAGGCATGGTTGCCAGCTGATGTGAGGGTGATGTCCCCGAAGTCTGCTGTTCCCTCAAACCTGCCGGTGACGATGCTAGAGCCGTCGTTCAGGGAGCTGATATCAAAACCGCTGGCACTTTTCCTATAGCGCTCATTGCCGCCACCAGCCTGTGTGACCCAGGCGAATGAACCATCAGCATTGAGCTTGGCAATGAAAGCATCTGAGCGTCCCTCGGATGTGAGGGTGATGTCCCCGAAGTCTGCTGTGCCAGCGAATAAGCCGGTGACGATGGCAGAGCCGTCGCTGATGCCATTTTCGTCGCTGAGGGAGGTGATGCCATAGGCACCGTCAAAAGATCTGCCGCCAGCCTTTGTGGCCCAAGCATAGGAACTATCAGCATTGAGCTTGGCGATGAAGATATCATCTTCACCAGTTGAGGTAAGGGTGATGTTCTCCCCGAAGGATGCTGTGCCCTGGAAGCTTCCGGTGACGATGGCAGAGCCGTCGCTGAGGGAGGTGATCCCATGCCCTTCATCTTTAAGGCTGCCACCAGCCTGGGCGACCCAACTCCTGGTTTGTGGACTAGGCACTTGGCTTGCTCAGGTGAATAGTGAACGAAAGTTAGCCGAAACTCATTAAGAATGCATCCCTTTAAGACTCTGATCCTGGCGTTTTAATTTCGCGATCAATCCAGTGTGCGCGATGATGTTTTTCTTTTCCCTCTTGTCTTTTTGTTAAGTTGATCTTGGGCAGGCCTGCAAGAGCTGAGGTCATTAGGGTCTAGCTCTTGATCAAGCCATTGTCGCTTCTTCTGAAGGAACTCAATCCCAGCCCGCGATCAGTTAAGAGGGCTACTGGCAATCCTGCAAAACAGCGGAGTGCTTGACCTGCATCACTCATCGCTCGATTGTAATTGCGGGACTCAGGAATCGCTAAAAATAGCTGTGGCTAAATCTTCTTCAGTTCTGAGCCAGTCTGTCCGCCAGTCGCAGGGCCAGGGCGATGGTTGTCAGGCCAGGCCCGATGCTTGGACAGCTCGGGAAAACGCTCGTGTCAGCGATGTAGAGGTTGTCGATCTCGTGGCATTTGCCATTGGGGTCCACAACTGAGTCGGTAGGGTCGCTTCCCATCCGACAGGTGCCGCAGGCATAGCCAACAACACTGATCGGCGCCTCGCCGCGGGGATGGGTTGGTGCCGTGCGCACGACCTTGGTGATCGGATCCTCCTCAACGGATTTGATCGTATCGATCCAGCGATAAACCAGCCGATCATGGGCTTCCCGATTGTTGTGCAGATAGTCGATGTGGATTTTGTCGTTCTGCAGCCATACCCTGTTCTTCGGATCCGGCAGCACCTCTGTCATGGCCCACCAGGCCACAGATCTGGAGGCAAGGCGTTCCAGGCCGAAATTTGGGATCAAGCGTGTGACCAGGGAAAGCACCGGTGGCGATTCTGCGAACAGAACGTCCTGGAGCACACCACCAGCGGCCTGAATATGACCAAGGGGGAAGGAGACGTTCTTGTCTCCCCAGTAGTAGTCGTTGATTCCCAGGGAGCGGCTGTAACGGCCGCTACTGCGCTCGGTGGCGAGTTGCAGGATCGAGGTGAGCTGCAGATTCATCAGATTGCGCCCCACCTGATCAGAGCCGTTGGCGAGTCCGCGAGGATGGTTGGCGTCGTTGGAGCGCAACAGGATCGCCGGCGTGTTGATCGCCCCTGCAGCGAGGACGATCAGGTCAGCTGAGAACAACCAGGGGCTGCCGTCCACCTCGGCTTCCACTCCCTTGACGATCCGCCCGTCGGGATTGATATGCAGCCTGAGCACACGGGCGCCGCTGCGGATGCTCAGATTGGAGGCATCCCCTTGATCAATGCCGAATAACTGGGCGTCACCGCTGGGATCGTCACGGTCCTCGGACCAGCTCAGGGGGATGTCATAGGGCTGGCACCCCTGCCTTTTCAGACCTGCCCTGAGTGGTTCCAGGAAAGGCTCCAGGGGTTTCGGTTGATGCTCAAAATCGCTGCTGCGGGCTGGTTCCGTCGGATCGATGCCCGCCTTGCCGTGAACTCTGTAGAGACGCTCTGCGGCATCGTAGTGATTGGCGAGTTCCCCATAGTCGAAGGGCCAGGCGGGGGAGATCCCCTCCTGGAGTGGCAGGGCCTTGAAATCCTGTTCACGCATCCGCTCGAGCACGGCTCCCCAGATCTTGCTGTTGCCTCCCAGTGCATAGGTGGTCTGCGGCGCAAAGGGGTCTCCATCCGGGCCGAACCACTGTTCGTCGCGGGGGTGGTAACGCTCCTTGCGGAACACATCCACATCTGCCACATTCTGATCTTCAAGGGCCATGGCTTTGCCGCATTCCAGCACCAGCACGGAGCGGCCCTTCTGACTCAGGGCACCGGCCAGGGTTCCACCACCGGTTCCACTGCCGATAACGATGATGTCGTAGTGGCGATCGTCGATGATCATGCGTTCAGTTCTCAGGCGTGCGACGGAAGACGGATTGAACGGAGCCGGGTGTTGAGGCCTGGGGTCCTATTGCCAGACGTAAATCAGGATGAAAAGGATGATCCAGATCACATCCACGAAGTGCCAGAAAAGGCTGACGGAGGTCACACCCATGTCACCCTTGCTGTAGTTCCCAGGGCGGAAGGATCTGGCAAGCATCAGGCCCATCAGGATGATGCCTGTGATGACGTGCAGGCCGTGGAATCCAGTGAGCAGATAGAACGTTCCTCCAAATACGCCACTGCCTAAGCCGAAGGTCAGTCCTGACCATTCCACGTACTGGCCGTAGACGAAATAGGACCCCATCAGCATGGTGAGCAACCAGACGATCCGGAAGCCCGGCAGATTGCCCTTGTGCAGATAGCGCTCGGCGAAGTAGGCGACGAAACTGGAACTCACCAGCACAACAGTGTTGATGAGGGGCATTGTCACCTCAAGGCCATCGACTCCGGTTGGCAACCATTCCGGTGCTGTGATCTTGAGAACGGCATAACCGGTGAAGAATGCCAGAAAGATGATGCTTTCTGAACAGAGGAAAATGATGAATCCAGTGAGGTTGTGGCCGTCATGCTTGACGTGCCCAGGGGTGTGATTCAGTGGCAGCTCGGAATTGGCTGTGGTCATGATTCAGGCCTCCTGTGCACGCCGGATGTAGTACTCCTCGTCTTCAACGAGAGGCTTGCCGAGGCCGTAGCCGTAGGGCTCATTGATCACCGTTGGGATGTCATCCTCAAAATTCTCAGCCGGCGGCGGTGATGGCAGCAGCCATTCCAGGCCGATGGCTCGCCAGGGATTGGGTGGCGCCTTTGGTCCCCTGGCCCATGAACTCACCATGTTGAGGATGAAAGGGATCGAGGCCACGCCGAGCATGAAGGCACCGATGCTTGCGATCACATTCCAGATGGCGAATTCGGGGTCGTATGAGGCGACCCGGCGGGGCATGCCAAGCAGGCCGGCCCAGTGCAGTGGCAGCCAGTTCAGAGTTGCACCGATGAAAGTGAGGGCAAAGTGAATCTTTCCAAGGCCTTCGTAATACATCCTGCCGGTGAATTTAGGGAACCAGTGGTAGATTGCGGCAAAAATACCAAAGGCAATTGTATTGAAGATGATGTAGTGGAAGTGAGATACTACAAAGTACGTGTTTCCGACGTGAACATCGATTGGTACAGTCGCTAACATTACTCCAGTGATACCAGCAAAGATAAAATTGAACAATCCGCCAAGACAGAACAGCATGGGTGTGTCAAGACGTAGACGGCCTCTCCACAGGGTCGCAATCCAGGCGAAAACTTTCACTCCAGTTGGCACTGCGATCAGCATTGTTGTTAGCATAAAGACATTCCTCATCCACATCGGTGTGCCGGTATAGAACATATGATGAACCCACACAATTAAGGCTAAAATTGTTATCCCGAATGATGCAATAGCAACGAATTTGTACCCAAATAGTGGCTTGCGTGCATAGACAGGAAACAGTTCAGAAAAAATTCCAAATACTGGCAGAACCATTACATAGACAGCTGGATGGGAATAGAACCAGAAAAAGTGCTGGAACAAGACCGGATCACCACCACCTTCAGGCCTGAAAAAGGTGGTGCCAAAGCTGAGATCAAAAAGAAGCATGATCGCACCACCAGTCAGGGCTGGTAGGCCTAGAAGTTGCAGGGTTTGAGCAGCCCAAGCCGTCCAGACATATATAGGCATCCTGAAATACCCCATTCCAGGAGCACGCATCCTGATGATCGTGGTGACGAAGTTGATCGCTCCGAAAATCGAAGACACACCCGAGAGGGCAACGGCCGTGATCCAGAGCATCTCGCCATTGAAGAAATGCCCCAGTGGGTTCTGAATGCTGACAGGGGGATAAGACCACCATCCAGAAGAGGCTGGGCCTCCCGGCACGAAGAAACTCCCCATCAGCACAACGGCAAACACCGGAACAAGCCAAAATGCTGCAGCATTGAGCTTGGGGAAGGCCATGTCTGGAGCCCCGATCATTGTTGGTATTAAAAGATTATTTAAACCATTAAGGATCGGGAACAGGAACAGGAACAGCATCACTGTTCCATGCATGGTGTAGAGACCGTTGTAGACAGTCGGGTCCACAAGGTCGGCGGGAGGTGTGATCAGCTCCCCCCGCATGATCATCGCCAGCAGACCGCCCACAAGCAGGAAGAAAAGGGCTGTGACGATGTATTGAATTCCGATGACCTTGGCATCGGTGTTGAAGCTGAAGAACCGTTTCCAGTTGTCCGGTGCTCCGGGCACCGGGTGTGGTGCCTTGAGAACGCGGGCGTCGTAGTTGGTGGTGGTCATGGTGATTCAGGCTTCGTGGGGAGCGGTGGGGTCACCGGGGTCATTGACCATCGGAGCCGGAGCGGGTGGCACGGTTGCCCAGCCCTTGTTGCCCTTGGCGAGGCGTCGTTCATAGATCTCCCGGCCTGGGTCCAGCCCGGGGTGGAGGGGTTCACGTTCCATGCGATTGAGCCAGTCGCTATAGGACTCGCTCGATTCGACGATCACGTCGGTCTGGTTGTTGGAGAAGTAGGCACCACTGAACATCGCGTCCCGGAGTCGATAGCGCCCTTCCCGTATCGGGGTGAGGCTGTAGGAGATCACACTGCCGGGAATGATGTCCTGTTTTAGCCTGAATGCAGGCACATAGAAACTGTGTAGAACATCTTCAGAGATGAGCCTGAAGTTGACCCGCTCTCCCACGGGCAGGTGCAGTTCAGAACTGCGAACACCATCGGGGTAGACAAACTCCCAGCTCCACTGCCTTGAGATCACATCGATTGGGCCCACACTGCTGGTTGGATCAGCGGGAAGGCCCGCTGTGGGGTCTGTGCCCAGTTGATATTTTTGCTTTGGTCCTAATGTCTGAAGGGTTTGGTTTACATTGATCGAATAGATGCCGATAGCAAAAACAACCAATAAAGGAAGAATTGTCCAGGTGATTTCAAGCTTTATATTGCCTTCAATGGGCTCACCATCACGCTCGTCATATTTCGAGGCTCTGTTGAACAGCACAACCCAAGCCATTACTCCAGTGCAGCCAAGGAAGATGAATGCTCCTATCCCCGTCTCGAGGCTGAAGAGATCATCAACATAGGGCGCGGCTGATGAGGCTTGAATAGGAAGCCAGCTATAGGACCACTGGGCGATAAGCACACTCAGGAAAATATCAATTCCAACGGCGATGCTGATGATGGCAATCGCCTTGAGATTGGGGCCTGGCTGCTTTGGCGTTTCAGGCTGCTTTGGCGTCACAGGCGTCATGGCAGCACCTCAGTGAGATCTGCACCGGCTGCAAGCAGCTGGTCCGCTGTGATGTGCACCCCGAACTCAGCCGCAAGCTCAGCTCCAAGTGTTCCGTGCAGGCCGAGAATCAGCAGAATCACCGATCCCGCCAACAAATAGGACCAGCTCACCTGGCGACCCATGTCCTTTCGCCAGACGAAGCGTTGGAAACCACGCCAGATGGTCATCCCCACAATCAGCAGCAGCAGGATCACTCCACCCACTCCATGCCAGATCATGGTGGTGATCGCATCAAGGCCGATGGCGCTCTTCACCCCCTGGATAGGCACGGCAAGCAACATTTCATAGAAGCCTGCCGCCACGGTGAAGAAGCTGATCAGGCTGCAGGCCAGAACGTTGTACCAACCAACGTCATGGAACCCCATCCTGGTCACAGGCAAGGCCAGAAAACGGAAGATGCGCTTCTCCAGTGGGTAGAACGCACCGGCAAAATCAAAGGCAATGCCGATGGCAAAAAGTCCGATCGTGAAATGCACCAGATTTGGGTGCATCGGCATGCTGTAAGGCAGACCATTGGCACCCAGGGAGTCGAGAATCTCTTCAATCGGTGAAGTGATCGAGAAGAAAGCAGGCTCAGCAGGCAGGGCAAACCTCAGCGGCTCACTGGGGTGAACAAACAGGCTGAGCATCGTCATGAAACGAGTCCCTCCCGGATGGCTTCCACCACCTTCACGGTGTGGAGTCCATAGATCCAGATGAGTTTGTCACCGAGATAAACCTGGGTGAAGACAAGCGCCGCCAGGGCCCCATCAATCAGCAGAAATCCGGAGGGGAGGATCGTCGGGTCCTTCTGGCGAGCCACATAGCGCCAGGCAGTCAGCAGCGAAAGCACCCCAGCCAGAGACCAGCCCAGGGTGCTGTGGTAATTGAGAATGTCTCGGGATGCACCGTAGGGATTGGCAAGTCCGGCTTCAATCTGACCAAAGATGATGGCGATGAAGATGGCCCCCGTGGCCACGAGAAGGTTCCAGAAGCTGACTTCGAAGAGGTTCGGTCGCTTGGTGAAAACACCGATCAGGTCGAAGACAACACTGATCAGGGCCGTGGCGATTACAAAGTGGACAACAATCGGATGGAGCGTGTCCATCCAGGGCAGGTTGTGGTCATTAAGGGGGGGCAGAAGCTCGAACATCGGCAAGCCGAGTGAAGCAATCCCATGGTGGTCAATATCCTTGATCAGGGCAGCACTAAATGTAGAAATGAAACTGTTTTTCTAGGTTTTCAGAGTTCTGTTTTGATGTCCTGTCAATTCTTGCTGCCAGTGTCGGGAATGCGCTGACGACGAATGACCCGCCAGTAGAGAATTCCCTGCACCACAATAGTTGTGAGCACAAAAGGAAGCACCACACAGAGGATGATCAGGCGAAATTCGTCCTGCCAGGTCGGCAGCGTCCGCGGCAGCACCTGATCGATAATGTAGAAAGCATAAAGAGCCAGAAGGATGCCTCCTTCCAGGCGGGTGATCCGGCCCTTGGTCCAGAAAATGGGGACGCAGGCGAGGCTGGTGGCCACCATCACCGGGAAATCCCTTTGAATCAGAATCGGGGCCACACTCAGCCCTGCCGATCCTGAAGCAATCGCAGCTCCTCCGAGAACCAGGAGTTGGTTGAGCAGGCTGCTGCCCACAACATTGCCGATGGCAAGATCCGTGCGCCCTCGCAACGCCGCCACAACCGAGGTGATCAGTTCCGGCATCGAAGTGCCCGCCGAAACAATGGTCAGACCGATGATGGCCTCACTCACGCCCAGGTAACCAGCGGCAGCACTGGCGCCGTTGACCAGCAGCCTTGAGCCCCAGGTCAGGATCAGGATCCCAGCTATCAGCCGGATCAGAGCTTGGATCCAGCCGCTATCACCAGCCTCAGCACTGATCTCCGGTTCGGCATCCACCGTTCCCTCCGGCTCTTCCCGTGCCGTGCGTATCTCCCAGACCGTATTGATCAAGAGGGCCATCAACAGTGCCACCCCCGCCTGCCAGGTCACCCGGCCTGCCGAGGCCATTCCCCATACGGCGGCAGATACAGCGAGGAGCAGGGGCACATCTCTGCGCACAAGCCTGCTTTCAACCCTTAGCGGCAGGATGAGTGCGCTGCTTCCCAGCACCACCATCATGTTGAAAATATTGCTGCCCACCACGTTGCTCACGGCCAGATCATCTGATCCCTGCAACACCGAATTGATACTCACGAACAGTTCAGGCGCACTGGTGCCGAGAGAGACCACGGTCAACCCGATCACCAGTTGCGGAATGCCGAAGATCAGTGACAGGGCAACAGCGCCTTGAACAAAAAGCTCCCCGCCACCGAACAACAGACCGATCCCCACCAGCACTTCCAGGGCTGAGAGCAGGAATGGCGGCATGGGATGGATCAGAAGTGTCTGAATTCTGCTCCTTTCCCTGAGGGGAGTGTCTTATCCATGAACTCTGCTGTCTGGATACGGCTTTTTACGGCTGTTTGTCCTGGCTGGTCATGGCCACGGCCTGATTCTTTAATGGCCTCAGCCGTGTTTCTCTGCTTGCCACCTACCCACAAGCCCTGTTGCAGGGCTCAAACGCCAGTTGCAGTGCAAGGAGAAGTGTCAGCAGCAGCCATCCCTGCTGCTGAGCCAAAGGAACCGCGATGCTCTCTGGTGGTGGGTGTTGATTCAGGCAGCTGCCAACTCAGGTTTAAGAAATTCAGCTTGAGGCGCTGGTTCTCTGCAGCGCCCTTCAGCCTGAACTCCAGGGATCTGCTAGACGGCCCCTGGGCATCACGTCCGTTGACGCAGGGTTGATCCCGTGAGCTTGCAGACCGATCGATTCAGAATGCGACGCCCGGACGACTGGCATGTTCATCTGCGGGATGAGGCCATGCTCGAGGCGGTGTTGATGAGCACGGCAAGGGTGTTCGGGCGGGCCATCGTGATGCCCAATCTGAGGCCGCCGCTGACCACTGTTGAAGCCACGGTTGAGTATCGCCGCCGGATTCTGGGGGCGTTGCCCGAAGGCTGTGGCTTCATGCCGTTGATGACGGCCTATCTCGCGGATGGTCTGCACAGTGATGTGCTGGAGCATGGTCAGCGTGAAGGGGTTTTCACCGCAGCCAAGCTCTACCCGGCCCATGCAACAACCAATTCAGAGGCAGGCGTCAGTGATCTCCGCGCCATTGATGCTGTGTTGGAGACGATGCAGAGGATTGGCATGCCTCTGCTCATTCACGGTGAGGTGACCGATCCGGATGTGGATATCTTTGACCGTGAGGCTGTGTTCATTGAGCGGCATCTTCAGCCTCTGCTGAACAGATACCCCGCGCTTCGTGTGGTGCTTGAGCACATCACCACTGAGGATGCCGTGGAATTTGTGATGTCTGCAGGCGAGAATCTGGCCGCAACAATCACTCCTCACCATCTTCATATCAATAGGAATGCCATCTTTCTTGGTGGCTTGCGTAGTGATTTCTATTGTTTACCTGTTGTGAAAAGGGAGCGTCACCGTTTGGCGCTGCGCCGTGCGGCGACAAGTGGATCGCCAGCATTCTTCCTTGGCACTGACTCGGCTCCCCATCCCCGTGGGGCGAAGCAGAACGCCTGTGGATGTGCCGGAATCTTCAATGCTCCCTATGCCTTGGAAAGCTATGCCGCTGTGTTTGAGGAAGAGGGTGCCCTGGATCGATTCGAAGCCTTTGCCAGTGAGTTCGGCCCTGCGTTCTATGGCCTGCCACTCAACACATCCACAATCACCTTGCAGAAATGTCCACAGCGCATTCCTGAGCGTGTTGCCGGGCCTTGTTCAGGAGGCTCTTCTGAAGAGCTCGTGCCTTTTCATGCTGGTGAAACACTCAGTTGGCGTGTGATCTGAAGCCTGCAGGCTTGAAGTGATGCGATCAGCCCGGCTGATGCTGATCAATCAATCCCTTGAAAGCTTGAGTGTATTAGCTGACTATCTGCCTGGGATGCGGTTGTTGATTGAGTGTACTGATTGCCTTTGCCGATTGTCTACGCAGATTGCCTGCGCGGATTGTCGACGCGGATTGGGCAGCCGATCGCACTTGTTGATTTATTCAATTGCGCTTGTTGATTCATTGTGGGGTATGTCTGTAGCGTTCAAATCGCCTGAGTTGGGTGATCATTTTGGTCACAATTGCTGTCCAGCCCGTCTGGTGGCTTGCCCCCACACCGGCACCATTGTCGCCATTGAAATATTCATTGAACAGGATCAGATCTTGCCAGTTGACATTGTCTTGAAAGAGTTCAGTCTTGCCATTAAAGGCGCGTTTCCCATGCTCGTTCTTCCTGAAAATGCCAACGAGTCGATCCTGAAGCTCAAGGGATATCTCCCATAAAGTCAGTTTGCGTCCTGAACCCGTAGGGAATTCCATCTGAAAGTCGTTGCCGAAGTGAAAACCCCATTTCTGCAGGGCTTCGATCAGCAGAAAATTGATTGGAAACCAGATCGGGCCGCGCCAGTTGGAGTTTCCGCCAAACATTCCGATCGGGCTGTCTGCAGGGGTGTAGGAAATCGTTGCTTCATCAGAACCCTGGTGATAGGAATAGGGATGCTTCTCGTATGTCTTTGAAAGTGACCTTATCCCGTATTCCGAGAGGAACTCATCTTCATCAAAGACCCGCTTCAGGATTCGTTGAAGCCTTTCCGGTGGAACAATCGAAAGCAACAATCGTTTTTTGTGCCAACTACCAAGATGGCTGATGGAATCGAAGGCCTGACCCCGCTCAAGACCAAGCTTTTTGAGATAGGGGCCAATGTCAAGACTCGGTAGCCGGGATACGGTCTCAGCATCGAATGATGCAATCGCAAGTAGAGGAATCAGTCCAGAGACTGAGCGTGTGCGTAGATGATCCGTGCTTCCATTAGGCTTTTTGATGACGTCATAGTAGAAGCCATCCTGTTCATCCCAGTTCACATAACCACGCCCTGTTGCACTGTTCAGAGAATGTGTGAGATGCAGGAAGTCTTGGCTGAATCTCTGCACACAATCGCAATACTCAGGTTGATCTGCACTTAGAATTGTTGAGATTTCGAGCAGGTTCAAGCTCAGCATTCCCATCCAGGCAGTGCCATCTGATTGCTGGATAGTGCTGCCATCTTTCAATGGATAACGTCGATCAAAGATTGCGATATTGTCAAGACCGAGAAATCCTCCCTCAAACAGATTGTCTCCATTGCGATCTGTTCTGTTCGCCCACCAGCCATATTCAAAAAGCAGTTTCCTCAGCGCAGTGCGCAGGAACGCCGTGTCCCCCTTGCGGCAGCTTCTTTTTTCGATCTGAAAGATACGTAATGCGGCCCATGCACCAATGGGTGGATTCGTATCAGATAAAGCCCATTCATAGGCAGGTGTCTGTGCATTGGGGGCGCTGTAGTCAGCATCTCGGAGAAGCATGGCCTGTCGCTTTGCCTCTCCGGGGTCAAGTTCAGCAAAGGCCACCGCATGGAACATAAGATCCCATTGGCAGAAGTAGGGATATTCCCAGCTATCGGGCATGGAAATCACATCCATGGCCCTGAGGCTTTTCCAGTAGGCGTTCTCACTTTGCCAGCGTTGCGCTGCTGGTTTTGGTCCGCTGCGATCTCCCCGCAGCCATCGGGCCACATACCAGTTGTAGAACTTCCGTCCCCAGAACAGGCCTGCAGTGGCTGCAGCATGAATGCTGCGATCATCCCGGCAGAGCCCCGGTGCAATGGTCTCCAGGTAGCCGTTCCATTCATCTCGGCGATGATTGAAAATATCGTCAAAGCTTTCCTTGCTGAAGGGATCCGTGCTTAATGACGGATCCCTTCGACGCAGACGCAGATTCACCAGCCATTTCCCCCGAGCTGGAATGCAATGCTGGAGATGTAAGGCAGATTTCGTCCCCTCCCCGGAGGGATTAACCGCAGAGGCCTCGGCATCGATGAGATAGCGATGGAAGGCATCCTTCACATAGGGTTGTTTGAGGGGCTTGTTGAAAAGGCGATCTGTGTTGGTTTCGTTCTCCGTGAATAGCCAGGTGCCAGTCTCCTGGCAGCACAGCTCATAGGAGGCCAGTGTGGCGAGTTGAGGTGTTACCGCTCGCTGCTGTTGGAGTTGAATCGGAGCTCGGTCTGCGTCATCGTCTCCCCATGCCCATG
>DASCPR010000101.1:0-6981 GCA_036012625.1 Prochlorococcaceae cyanobacterium Fu_MAG_50 | reverse complement strand
GCTCATCATAGTCTTGGATACTATCCTTGCACATCCTTGTATACTTTTTAATACCGCATACGTTGTCTGGGTCGTGGCTATCCGCCAGTCGTCATCCAGTGGGAAGCCCAAGTCCCCCAGGATTCAGGTTGTGTTGCCTGAAGAGGTCTGTGCGCGCCTCAGCGATCTTGCCGACCAGGAATCGCGGACTGTCAGCAATATGGCCAAGGTGTTGATTCAGCAAGGCTTGCAGCGCTATGAGCAGGCCCCGAATCAGCAGGTTCAGAATCAGCAGGTTCAGAATCAGGAGTCTGCTGAACTTTCCAGTTCCACCATCACAGATCAATTTCGTTCCGCCCTTGAGGCGCAGCCTTCAAAGCGGTTGAAAGGTCTACCCAGCAGGATCCGGCGTCCTCGCCCTTGATCAATGCCCTTGATCAAGCCGGCTGGGCGATTACACCAAGCACCGCCGATTGCTGGGCTCCGGTGATTGCAGGGGCATTGCCAGGGATTCCCAGGCGATACCACCAGGCCAGGAGTGCAAAGGCAAGGGCTTCTCGTGCCTCGCTGGGAAGGCCAATCTCGTCGCTCAGGCGCAAGCGCAGTCCTCGACAACGTTGTCTGAGCGCATGCATCAGAACTGGATTGCGGCCGCCGCCTCCGGCCACCACAAGCTCGACAGGTCTGATCTGCTCCCTTGTCTGCAGATGGTGCAGATCCTGAGCCACCACAGCTGCTGTGAAGGCGGTGAGGGTTGCGATCTGATCCGCTTGCGCAAGGGCACCAAGCTCTGCCAGGCGGCGGTTGGTGTCGGCAGCACCGAACAGTTCGCGTCCGGTTGATTTCGGTGGCAGCACTTGGAAGTAGGCCTCCTGCAACCAGTTCTGGATGACGGCTTCATCGGGTCGTCCGCGAGCAGCCATGGCTCCGTCCCGGTCAAAGCTGAAACGGCCACTGCTGATTTTGGTCATCGCCAGATCCACGAGACTGTTGGCCGGACCGCTGTCCCATCCCTTCACCGCAGCATCAGCATCCGGACCGCTTGAAGGGGGAATGAGGCTGAGATTGGCAATCCCGCCCAGATTGAGCAGAGCGCGCCAGCCACCTATCCGCCCCATTAGAGCTGCATCTGCCATCGGCACAAGCGGTGCCCCCTGCCCGCCAAGGGCTAGATCAGCGGCGCGGAAGTCGTGCACAACAGGTTTGTTCAGCAATTGGGCCAGCAGGGGAGCCTGCAGGACCTGCCAGCTGGCTCCCCGTTGATCAGCCCTCGGCGGACGATGCCAGAGGGTCTGGCCATGACAACCGACCAGTTTCGCGCTGCTGCTGGCGTCACAGTGCTGGGCCGCCTTGGCCTGCACTTCCGTGATTGCTTCGGCAAGATCAAGCCATTCACCACTGCTCAGGGCCTTCCCCTGCCCCGCTTCGACAATGGAGTCATGCAGTGCAGTGGGGTAGGGAACAAAGGCCTGGTTGAGGAGTGTCCATTGCGGTTGCCTGGGATCACCGCTGAAGGTGGCCAGGACGGCATCCACTCCATCGGCACTGGTTCCACTCATCAGGCCAAGAACACGCATTGGTGTCAGGTCTTGGGAAGTCGTTGAAGATCGTCCATCACACCCATCACCACCAGCACATGTCCTTCATGGAGCATGTGGGATGCGGGGGGATTGACGGTTAAGCCATGGGCGGGGCCAGCGGCGAGCACATTGACCCGAAAGTTCTTGCGCAGGTTGAGGTCTCGCAACGATCGACCCACGAATTTCTCTGGGACCTTGATCTCCTCGATGCAGTGCTTTTCGTCAAGTTCCAGTCGTTCCATCAGGTTCGGTCTGACCAGTTCGAGGCCGAGACGCTCCCCCTGCATCCGCGATGGAAAGACCACCCGATCGGCACCAACCCGTTTGAGCATTTTTTCGTGCAGGTCACTGGTGGCCCTCGCAATCACCTGCTTGACCAGGCTGCCTTCGCTGTCCTTGGCGATCAGGGTTGCGGTGATGCTCGCTTCAATGGGTTCACTGATGGCCACTACCACCGTGCCCATTTCAAGGACGCCTGCTTCCCTCAGTGCTTCCTCATCCGTGCAGTCGACCACCCGTGCCTCAATCGATGGTTCCTGCTGTCGAAGTTCATCCACAGCTCTGACGGAGCGATCCACCGCCAGAACATCGGCGTCGTTCTCCATCAGCTGCTTGCAGACGGCACTGCCGAACCTGCCAACCCCAACCACGGCGAATCCAAACTGATGCCCCTCCTGTTGAGGGGACCAATGCCACCACTCCTTCATGGATTGACCTCTGCAGAAAAGAGAACGGGAGTTGATCGATCACACATAAAGATCCTCCTTGGGATAGCCAATTCGATTGCGGCGATGGACCTGGTCACGGTTCATCGCTTCCCAGATGGCACTGAGCAAAAGAAGAATGCCGAGGCGTCCAACAAACATGCCAACCAGCAGCACCAATTGTCCAAAATGGCCGAGATTTTCCGTCACGCCCACATCCAGCCCGACCGTGGCGAATGCGGAGATGCAGGTGAACAGCATCTCCAGAAAGCTGAAGGATTTCTCGCCGCCAAGGTCACTGGACACACTCAGCAGCAGGGCCATCATCAGCACGAACAGCAGGGATCCGACAGTGATACCAACGGCCCGCAGCACCACCTTGTCGGAGATCTGACGGTGGCGGATCACCACATCCTCACTGCCACGAAGGGTTGAGCGAGTTGCTGCCATCAGTGCGGCAACGGTTGTGGTCTTGATCCCACCCCCTGTTCCGCCAGGACTGGCGCCGATGAACATCAGCGCCATCAGCAGCAGCAGTCCGGAGTCGGAGATACTTTCCAGAGACAGGGGCATGACGCTGAAACCTGCAGTTCTTGCAGTGACTGACTCAAACAGTGCACTCATCAGTCGTTCTGACCAGGGCATGTCATGGAAGACCTGTCCATGACTGAGCCACTCCGTGATCAGCAGCCCCACAGTGCCAATCAGCAGCAACAGAATCGAGGTTCTCAGTACAAGCCTGGTGTGCAGGCTGAGATTGCGACGCTTGAGGCGTTTGCGTTGATTCCAGAGGTCGTTTGTGACCCTCCAACCAAGACCTCCCAGCACGATCAACAGCATGATCACGGCATTGACAACAACATTGCTGCGGTAATCCTCCAAGCTGTTCTGCCAAAGTCCGAACCCGGCGTTGTTGTAGGCCGAGATGCTGTGGAACACTGCTGCCCAGAGGCGTTCGCCGCGGTTGGGGATGTCGTTGAAGCCAAATCCGTATAACACCACAGCACCGATGATGATCAGCACCAAGGCGGTGACTGCGATGTTCCTGAAGGTGCTACCGACACCGCCGATGCCGAACTGATCCAGGGTCCGGCCGCGATCAAGCCGTCGTCTCAGGGCCGTGCCTCGGACCACAAACCCCTGCAGAAAGGTGGTGATCGCCATCAGACCAAGTCCACCAACAAGAATCATGGCGGCGAGCACGCCCTGACCAAATGGGGTCAGCTGGGTGCCGATGTCGATGATCGACAGACCTGTCACCGTCACCGCTGAGGTGGCTGTGAACAGGGCTTCCCAAAGTCCCACGTCTGAACTGGAACAGAGAGGTGTGGCCAGGAGCAACGTTCCGGCAAGAATCACCAGAACACCTGTGAGCAGAGTGAACTGTGGAACCGTCAGTCGGCGATACCACTTGTGCTTGCGATGAACAGCTGGAGGGAATGGCACCGTGGATGTCTGCTGTGTCGCTTGAAGGGTTCAGCGGTGTTCAGGCGCCACCGTAATGCCACAGAATCAATCCAGGGATGAGAACTGTCATCAGGATTGTCAGGCCGGCGCCATAACGGGTGACGTCAAGGAAGCGATAACGGCCTGGGCCGAACACCATCAGATTGGTTTGATAAGCCACTGGAGTGAGGAAGGATTGACTGGCCCCTAACAACACTGTGATCAGCATGGCTGTGGGTGGCAGATTCAAACCTGGCCCCAGTTGGATCGCCACTGGGGCGAGCAGCGCAACAGAGGCGGCATTGCTCAACAACTGTGTGATCAATGTTGTGCCTAGAAAGATGACCAGCAGAGCTGAATAGGCAGGCCAGCCATGCAGCCAGCGTTCCAGATCCATGGCCAGGGCATCAGCGAGGCCGGTTTTCTGCATTGCAACACTGAAACTGGTCAAGGATCCCAGCAGCAGGATCACATCCAGCCGGATGGATCTCTGCAGTTCCCCCGGTCGCAGGCAACCTCCAGCCACCATGGCCACAGTGGCGAGCAGCACCGAGGCCACAAGCGGTACGGTGGTAAAGGTTGGCACCAGAAGCATCGCCACAGCGATGGAGATCGCCAGAGGCTTGCGCCTCACGGTGGGAAGATCCTGTTCCAGTTGATCAAGCACGAGAAGATCGTTGCTGGATTGAAGGCCGCGGATGGAATCAAGGGGTGCCTGAAGCAGCAGCACATCTCCCTCGCGCAGCACTGCCTGTCCAAGTCGTTCCTGCACGGTTTCCTGACCACGCCTGAGGGCAAGCACAGTGGCGTTGTGCCTTTGCCGGAATCTCAACTCACGCAGATTGGCACCGGCCAACGTGGAGCCTGCCGGGAGCAGCACTTCCACGGTTTTCTGCCCGTCGTCTGAATTGGCTGAATTGATCAGGGCCTGGGGCTCCTGAGCCTGGGTTGTGAGCTCAACCGTGTCCTCCTGTTGAAGCCTGAGCAGATCAGTACGTGTGACCCGTAGCAAGACGCGATCACCCGCTTCGAATGTTCGATCGGCGAGAGGGGGCAGCAAGCGCTCGCGACCTCGCTGCAGCTCCAGCACATCAACGTCAAATCTGCGCTGCAGCCTGCTGTTGTGAAGAGATTTGCCGACGAGTTCCGATCGATTCGGAATGATCACTTCCGTGCAGTAGCCCGAGTTGTCTCTGCCGTTCTGGAGATCGTCTTCGCCGCCGCGATCGGGTAGCAGTGCACTGGGTGCACAGATCAGATAGATCGCACCGACAAGCCAGATCGGAATGCTGATCAATGTGAAACTGAACAGTTCAAGGGAGCCGTAGCCAAGTTGCGCACTGATGTCGCTGACCAGCAGATTCACGGAACTGCCAAGCAGGGTCAGTGTTCCACCAAGCACTGTGGCGAAGGAGAGGGGGAGCAGCACTCTTGATGGTGAGACCCCGCGACGGTGACACCAGTTCTCGATCACGGGCAGCAGCGCGGCCACAATCGGTGTGTTGGGAACCACCCCGGAGATCGGTGCGATCACGAAAGCCATCAGCGCGATCAAACGTCGCGGACTGCGAATCTGTTCCGAGGCGATCAGTTCCCGCAGACGATCAAGCGCACCGCTGCGATACAGCGCGGCGGAGACCGCAAAAAGCCCCATCAGTGTGATCAGGGCAGGGCTGCCGAAGCCCACCAGGGCCTGCTGGGGATTGAGGACACCACTGCCCATCAGCAGGCCAACACTGAGCAGACCTGTGACTTCTGGGGCCAGGGCCCCATGGATGAACAGCACCACGGCGACCAGCAGGACCGCCAGAGTGAAGACTGCCTGTGGATCCTGAAGAGCGACGCTCAGCTCTGTCATGCCTGTGAATTGTCTGCATGCTGTGGCGCTGATTCTGCCTCTTGCTTGCAGAACTGGTCACTGAGCGAACTTTTCAATCCGATCAGCCCGGCGCCAGATGTCGCAGAGACATAGAGAACATTGGGCTCAACTGTTCTGATCAAATCAAGTTCTTTCGAATCACAATGGTCGATCTGATTGGCCACTACCTGTCGGATCGCCTTTGATCCGAGGGAGTTCAGCAGCTGATGCACGGTGTTGAGATGTTCACCCCAGTCTGGATCTGCAAGATTCACCACCAGCAACAGCAGATTGGCATCGAGAGTTTCTTCCAATGTTGCGCGGAAGGCCTCGATCAGGGGGGTTGGCAGATCACGGATGAATCCCACCGTATCTGTGATCAGGATCTCCTTGGCTGATCCCTGCGGCTGGGGAATGCTGAGGCGACGTGTGGTCGGATCCAGGGTCGCAAACAGTTTGTTTTCAGCCAGAACACATTGATGCTGGTCTCGATGGCAGAGGCTGTTGAGCAAGCTTGATTTGCCAGCATTGGTGTATCCGACGATGGCGACTCTGGGCAGCTCGGAACGGCGTTCACGCAGTCGGGCCCGATGGTTCTCGAGCAGCTTCACGTCCTTCAGAAGGTGTTCGATGCGGCGGCTGATCGCGCGACGGTCCTTCTCGAGCTGGGTTTCACCGGGCCCCCTCGTGCCAATCCCTCCACCCTGCCGGGAGAGGCTTCGGCCTCGGCCGATCAGACGCGGCATCCTGTAGCGAAGCTGAGCCAGCTCCACCTGCAGCCGACCAGCGGCACTTGCTGCTCTTTGGGCAAAGATGTCGAGGATCAGTTCGCTGCGATCCATCACAGGGCAATCCAGCCAGCGTTCGAGATTTCTGACCTGAACCGGGGTCAGTTCACGATCCGTGATCACCAGAGAGGCTGAATGTCGCCTCACGTCCAGGGCTGCCTGCTGCAGTTTTCCCGTCCCCCAGATGGTCTGTGGGTTCGCCATGCCTGTCTTCTGAAGGCCTGCTTTCTGACGCACAACGGCCACAGGCTCTGCCCCGGCACTACGCACCAAACCCTCGAGTTCAGCCAGCTCCCGTTCACTGCGAATTGAATTCGTACTTGTCAGTGTCAGCAGCAGGACTCTTTCCGCACCCCCATGGCTCTGGACAGGTCTCGAGCTGGATTGTCCCTGATCAGTTGATCGTTCAAGATCGGCGCAGAGCCTGGGGAGGTGATCGGTTTCCAGCAGTCGCCATCCGCAGGCTTCGCGGGGATCCGGTTGCCATAGGGCTGCAAGGTGCTGGCCGCCACTGTCGGTGGTGGGGGAGAAACGCAGCCAGCCGCTTGGCTCCAGATCGAGCCCCACGATTGCTTCCTTGGCTTCCGGATGCAAGTCATGGCCTGAGACCTTCAATGGGCAGCTGA
>DASCPR010000100.1:0-18362 GCA_036012625.1 Prochlorococcaceae cyanobacterium Fu_MAG_50 | reverse complement strand
CGAAGGCATGGGCCGTCTCAAGTGCGGGGATGATGCCCTCCAGTTCACTGACCAGCCGCAGGGCATCCAGGGCCTGCTGATCGGTCACCGCCCCATACTCAGCGCGGCCGATCTCACGCAGATAGCTGTGTTCGGGGCCAACGCCGGGATAATCCAGTCCGGCACTGATCGAATGAGCTTCCTGCACCTGGCCGTCTCCGTCCTGCAGCAGCAGACTCATCGCTCCGTGCAGCACGCCAACCCGACCTTCGGTGATCGTGGCGGCATGGCGGCCTGTGGCAACACCATCACCTGCCGCCTCAACACCGATCAAGCGCACGC
Source organism: Prochlorococcaceae cyanobacterium Fu_MAG_50 (assembly GCA_036012625.1). GTDB lineage: Bacteria > Cyanobacteriota > Cyanobacteriia > PCC-6307 > Cyanobiaceae > DASCPR01. Next base: position 18,041 of record DASCPR010000100.1, on the reverse strand, counting down.
CTGTGTCCTGGACAAAGGGATGGAACAGGCCCATGGCATTGGAGCCGCCGCCCACACAGGCAAGCAGCACATCAGGGAGGCCCCCGAAGGCCTCCTGGCACTGCTGCCTGGCCTCCTCACCGATCACGGCATGGAAGTCGCGCACCAGCATCGGGTAGGGGTGGGGACCGGCAACTGAGCCGAGGATGTAGTGGGTTGTCTCCACATTGGTGACCCAATCGCGGATGGCTTCACTGGTCGCATCCTTGAGGGTGGCCGTGCCGGCGGTAACCGATTGCACCGTTGCACCCAGCAACCTCATCCGGAAGACATTGAGGGCCTGGCGACGCATATCCTCAGCGCCCATGTAAACAACACATTCGAGCCCGAACCTTGCGCACACCGTCGCCGTGGCGACACCATGCTGGCCAGCACCGGTCTCAGCAATGATCCGCTTCTTGCCCATGCGCAGGGCAAGCAGAGCCTGACCAAGGGCATTGTTGATCTTGTGAGCACCGGTGTGATTGAGGTCTTCGCGCTTCAGCCAGATCCTCGGGCCACCATCAGCACGGCGGTAGTGGTCCGTCAGCCGTTCCGCTTCATAGAGAGGCGTGGCACGGCCCACATAGGTTTTCAGCAGCCGGTTCAATTCAGCGGTGAAGGCGGGATCCTGCCAGGCCTGAGCAGCGGCCTGTTCCAGCTCCGCGAGAGCCGGCATCAACGTTTCGGGCACATATTGCCCGCCATACCGGCCGAAACGGCCCTGGGCTGAGGGACGCATGCTGACCGCGAGATCAGCAGCGGCTGGCTGGGAAGGAAGGGTGCTGGTCACGATCGGCTGAATGAAGCAGTCGTCAGCAATCACGTTAAACATCAATTAGAGCCCCCTGCCCGGATTGAGCCTCCGATGAGCTACCCCATGCCAGCCAGGAGTGGCGGCAGCTTGTCTGATCTCAGCAGCAGAGACCGAACAGATGAATCGAGGTGAGTCTGCAATGCCAAGGGCTGCGAACTCACCCAACGAACATGGCATCTGTCTTGAATGTCATCGACAAAAAGCGAGCGATGATCCGGAAATTCAGTTCTACAGATAGCTGTGAACCTCGCCAAACAGCTTCGATCAGCATTGCGGTCCATGCGTTGGAAGCGCATTTATGATTTCGGTCCTGTAGAGGACACGTTTCCAGAGGGAACAGCACCGGTCCTGAGCAATCGCCCCAACATTGATCTGGCCGTCATCGCTCTCGACAGCCAGGGAGAGCTGCTGGATGCCGCCAATGTGATCCTGTCCCGTGATCAACCCCGCGGATTGATCAGCGAGCTTGATTCCAACCTCACGACAACCAATATCACCTGGCAGCGGTGGGATCAGCACCGCTGGGATGGCTCCCTTCCCTGGATCAGCTCCAGCAGAGGAGTGAAGGACAAACACCTGCTCGGCTCGCAACAAATGGGTGAGGGAGATGCGATTTTGATGTCTCCCTATCCGGCCTCTCTGTTCAAGCTTCCTCTCGCTTTGTACCTGCTTGAAGAAGTCGCCAAACAACGCATCAACCTCGCAGACATCCGCAAAGACCTGCGGAAGATGCTCACCGTCTCCAGCAATCAGGCCACCAACAACCTGCTCAAAACACTGCATGACAAAGGAAGAATCGGCGCCATGAATCGCCGCTTCAAACGGCTTGGACTCGACACGATCCAGATCAAGGGGACCGATCCGGAGACCGGCGGGAACTGGAGCGTCGGCTCAATCACAATGACGTCGATGGACACAGCCAAACTGCTCTGGCTCATTCAGTCAGATCTGCAGGGCTCCCCACTCTGGTCGCAACCAAACGGCAAACCAGCCCGATCAAAGCTGAACAAAAAGGGGCAGAGACTCCTACTGAAACATTTAGGAAATCAGGCATTCAGCGAAACGCTTTCCACAGCTAATTTTGGGGTTGGTGGCAACAGCAGCAGCACACTAAAAACACCAGCCAACATTGAGCCTGGGATTCCGAGTCGTGTCCCGGAACAATGGATTGACGACATCACCGGTGAGGTGAAATTCGATTATCTGGGCGCAGAAATTGATTACGGAGAAGATGTGCGGCCTTACAACAACACCATTGCCAGCAAAGACTTCCTCCACAAGACAGGCCTGACCTACAACTTCGGCTCCGATGCCGGAATCATTCGGAATTCACAGGATCCCGACACATCCACATACATCATCAGCTTCATCAGCAATCTCGGCTACCGCTACACAGATCCATCGTTCGCCGATCGCGACTCATACCCCTTGTATGACAACCCTGGTCCCATTGCGTACACCCAGGAGATTCCGAGATTGGGCAACAAAGTGGACCAGCTGATGGACGACTTCCTGAGCAGCCACAGCGGCAGCGGCGCTTGAACGAGCGGATGGGCAAGACTGGAGTTCGAGGCAATGCTCCCTTATGGCTCAAGGTGGCTGGCAAGAATTCAGCAACGCCGACAGCCTGCAGCGGCCGAACGGTCCGGCACACGACCCCACACCCAAGTCGCAGCAGGTGGTGCGGATACAGCCCACCCGTGGCGGCAAGGGGGGCAAGACGGTGACGATGATCCGAGGCCTGGAGCTTGATCCAACAGGCTTCAAAGCCTTACTGAAGAAGCTCAAGACCCGCATCGGCAGTGGCGGCACCGCCAAGGACGGAGTGATTGAGCTGCAGGGTGATCAGGTGGAGCTGGCCCTGGAGCTGCTCAGCAAGGAGGGCTATCGACCGAAACGCGCCGGTGGTTAGGTGAGAATGGCCGCCACTTCCGTCCGACGCCATGAGTGCTGCCCCTAGCGAGACTCCCAAAGCCACCAACATCGTCTGGCATGAAGCCTCTGTGAACCGGCAGGCCCATGCCAAGCAGCGGGGTCACAGCAGTGCCATCCTCTGGTTCACAGGTCTGTCCGGCTCAGGCAAAAGCACCCTGGCCAATGCTGTGAATGCAACCCTGTTTGAGCGGGGGCTCGCCACCTACGTCCTCGATGGCGACAACGTCCGCCATGGACTCTGCCAGGACCTTGGCTTCTCGGACGCGGATCGCGAGGAGAACATCCGCCGCATCGGCGAGGTGGCCAAGCTGTTTCTGGATGCAGGTGTGATCGTGCTCACCGCCTTCGTCTCGCCGTTCCGTGCTGACCGCGACAAGGCCCGGGCTCTCGTCGAGGACGGCGATTTCATCGAGATCTTCTGCTCCGCCGAGCTGGGCGTGTGCGAGGAGCGCGATACCAAGGGGCTCTACGCCAAGGCACGGGCAGGTGAGATCAAGGAGTTCACCGGTATTTCCAGTCCCTACGAAGCTCCGGAGGCTCCGGAACTGGCCGTGGACACTGGTGCCGCTGAACTGGACGCCTGCGTGGAGCAGGTGGTGAACGAGCTGATCCGCCGCGAGATCATTCCGCAACAGAAGTGACAGCAGAGTTCGCCTCACGGATGCCCTGGCCCTCCGCCCAGGCATCCGTGAGGGTCTTGAGACAGCTCGCCACTGGCACCGCAAGCAGCAAGCCCAGCAGTTGACCGAGGCCAAACAATGACCCTGCCCTCGCACCGAGGGGCAGAGCGATCAGCAACCAGGCCGGCTGCAGGCCGACGATGCTTCCCATCAAGCGGGGTTGAATCACCTGATCCACAATCTGGCCAACCCCAATCGCCGCAGCAAGGATCTCAAGCCCTGTCTGGGGATCCTGCACAGCGAGCAAGGCGCTCACCAGCACAATGGTCAGCGCACTGGCATAGGGCACCAGGGTTGTGAAGCCGATCAGCACGGCGAATAACACCCCATAGGGGATAGCCAACAAGGTGAACACAAGGATCTGTCCACTGCTGAGGATCACTGCCAGAAGCACCTGACCAGCGAAATAACCACGGAAGGTTCGCGTCACTGTTTCTACCACCGGCTGCCGCCAACGCTCCGGCAACCAGCGGGCTGCGCCTGCGGTGATTGAATCAGCACCAAGCAGCAGAAAGATGGCCAGCACAAGCACGATCACCGTATTGATCGTGATCCCAAGTGTGGCGCCAAGAATCGAGAGCATCTGCTGACTCAACTGACTGGCCACCAGGCTGAGCCTTGTGAGCAGATCACTGCTCAGAACAGCAAATTCGCTTGGCAAGCCGTGCGCTGTCGCCCAATCCTGGAGCTGATTGAGCCAGCCTTGAGCCGCCACAAGCCATCCGGGGAGGGCATTGATCAACTGGGCCAGCTGATCAATCAAGCGCGGCACCAGAACCACACCGGCCAAGGCCAGCAGGCCGATGCTGATCAAGGCCACGATCCCAATCGCCAGCCAGCGCGGCAGGCCTAGACGATTCAACCAGCGGCTTGGAATATCAAGCAGAAAGGCGATCAGCGCCGCCGTGAGGAACAACCCTGGGAAAGGCGCCAGGGGAACAAGGATCTGACGCAGAACGTAGAGATTGAGTGTGACCAGGGGTAAGGCCAGGCCGAGGCGTAGCCATGGGGGCCAGCTCATCGATGCTCACAAATCAAAACCAAGCTCATTCTGAAGACAGTCATTGCTGAACCAGAGCCAAGAGAGCTCTCAACAACAATGATCCGACAGAGCCTCAAAGCAACAGCAAAGAGTCAACACCGCCTATCCCAGGAACCGATCACGTCAAAGCCAGACCTGCCCAGGGCTTTATTGATGCTGGATGTTTCCAGCCAGAACATCACATCTGCTCGAGATAAGCCGCACTGCCAAGCTCCACCAACCTGGCATCCTTGGCGATCACCGCATCATGCAAAGACTGCCGATAGGCCACGACCTGCGCAGCCAGCTTTGGATCAGAGATGGCAAGGATCTGGGCCGCCAACAATCCGGCATTCAGCCCCCCACCGATCGCCACCGTGGCCACAGGGATCCCGCCGGGCATCTGCACGATGGAATGGAGAGAGTCCACCCCTGAAAGTGCTTTGCTCTGAACTGGAACGCCGATGACCGGCAACGCACTCATCGATGCCACCATTCCAGGCAGATGGGCGGCGCCACCAGCACCGGCCACGATGACCTTCAAGCCGCGAGCCTGGGCCTGCTCAGCAAAGGCGCACATCTGTTGCGGTGTTCGATGGGCAGAGAGCACTCGCACCTCCACCACAACACCGAACCCCTCCAGCACCGACACAGCCGGTTGCATTGTCGGCAGATCGGAATCGCTTCCCATCACCACAGCCACCTGAGGTGCGCGGTCAACAGCAGCTGAAGGCAATGGCTGAGACGTCACAGGAAAAACCAGCGAGACTGCCATGGTCCCGCAAAGGCAAAGGCCAGTCACCTCCCATGCGTCGGATCACCCATATCCGCCTGCCCCAGCCTCTTCACAAAGCCCCTGTTGCCGACCTCTGGTGGATCGGCCTGGATGATCAGGCCAGGCTGATCGAGGTGCAGCCGATGCCTGCGGGGATGGCCATGGCAGGCGAAAGCTGGCATGGGGATTGGCTGAGTCCGATGGGAGTGGACCTGCAGATCAATGGTGGGCTAGGCCTTGCCTTCCCTGAACTCACTACTGCCGATCTCCCCCTGCTGCTGAAACTTCTTGACCGCCTCTGGGCCGATGGCGTTGAGGCGATCTCACCCACCTTGGTGACCTGTGGAGTCCCCTCACTGCGACAGGCCCTGGAGGTGCTGCGGCAGGCCAGAGCCAAGCATGCCCCTCAGCGGTGCTCCCTGCTTGGAGCTCATCTAGAAGGTCCGTTCCTGGCGCCGGAGCGTCGCGGAGCCCACCCGCTTGAGCACATCTGTGCCGCGAGCCTCGAGGCACTGGCAGAGCGGATCCAGGGATTTGAACACGAGATCGCCCTGATCACCCTGGCGCCGGAACAACCTGGTGCTGATCTGCTGATTGAAAGGCTGCGCAGCCTTGGCGTGCTCGTGTGTCTCGGCCATTCCGCTGCGGATGCAGCCCAGGCCGGAGAAGCCTTTGACCAGGGCATCAGCATGCTCACCCATACCTTCAACGCCATGGCTGGCCTGCACCATCGCGCACCGGGGCCGGTGGGCGAAGCCTGCCGCCGGGGAGGGATCGCCCTCGGACTGATCGCCGATGGAGTCCATGTCGATCCGAGCATGGCCGTGCTGCTGCAACGGATGGCCCCTGATCAACTGGTACTTGTGAGTGATGCCCTTGCCCCCTATGGACTCGAGGACGGCGAGCATCGCTGGGATGCAAGGTTGCTCAGCGTGAAAGCTGGCACCTGTCGACTTGCAGACGGGACTCTGGCCGGCGTGACCCTGCCCCTACTGGAAGGATGCCGAAAACTGGCCCGATGGAGCGGAGAACCCGGTGCCGCCATCTGGGCCGCGACGATGGCCCCCCGCCTTGCACTGAACAACAACCATCCCTTGGAGCAGTTGCTCCAAGGGCAGAGACTGACAAATCTGCTGCGTTGGAAGGGAGACCTCAATGGTGATGAGCTGAGCTGGCAAAGAGGTGCTTAAGATCCCGCCGATAGAACGCGCCTGCCGATGGCCATGGACCAGCTCAATGACCTCAAGCAAGCCGAAAAGGCCGAAGTCGCCGATTACTTCAACGGAACCGGTTTTGAACGCTGGAACCGCATCTACAGCGAAAGCGATGACGTCAACAAGGTGCAGCGCAACATCCGCATCGGCCACCAGAAAACCGTTGATGAAGTACTCAGCTGGTTGCAGGAGAGCGAGGATCTCACCAACTCAAGTTTCTGTGATGCAGGCTGCGGTGTCGGCAGCCTGACCCTGCCCCTTGCCGCCATGGGGGCTGGCAGCATCGCCGCAAGCGACATCTCAGAAGCCATGGTGAAAGAGGCACGCTCCCGCGCCATGGCTGGCGGTCTGGAGATGAGCCGACTGAACTTCAGCGTTTCTGATCTGGAAAGCCTCGAGGGCAGCTTCACCACAGTGATCTGCCTGGACGTTTTCATCCATTACCCCCAGCCAGCCGCAGAGGAGATGGTGCGACACCTCTGTGGCATGGCAGAACAGCAACTGATTGTGAGTTTTGCGCCCTACACACCACTGCTGGCGCTGCTGAAGCGCATCGGCCAGTTGTTCCCCGGGCCAAGCAAAACAACCCGGGCTTACACCCTGCGTGAAGACAGGATTATTCAGACAGCCAGGGACTGTGGATTTGAACCGGTTCGACGCTGCCTCAAGAAAGCCCCCTTCTATTTCTCCAGCCTGATCGAATTCAAGAAAACATGAATCCAAGGGTTCAGACAGACCCAGCGTCTCTGATTTGCAGAGGTGCTGGGGGCACGGCCTCGAAATCATGGAGACGCCCTTGGTATGGCAACTTCTGCAGACGATGGGAATGCAGAAGGTAACCACCTTCACCAACGGTGCAAAACGGTGAGATCACGCCACCGACGCCATAGAGGGGATCACCAATCAAAGGGCTTCCCATTGCTGCCAGGTGAATCCGAATCTGATGGGGGCGACCGGTGCTGATCGTCACCTCCAGCAGATCAGCATCAGCGCGTCTTTCAAGCAACTGAACCGTGGAGAACGCTCTGAGTTGCTTGCCTGTCGATGCTGCCGTTCCAGGCGGTTGGGCCAGGCTGGATCCAATCCCCCAGATCCTGCCGTGGAGTGGATGATTGTGCTCTGCAATCGGCAGTTCAACAGCAACCCGCTCGTTCGCTTGCAATCTTGAACTTGACCTGGCCAGGGCGCGGTAGATCTTGATGCCACTGGAGAGCCCCGCTGTCCCCCGTTGAAACATGGCTGCAAGCTCAGCGCGGGTTCGCCGCTCCCGGGCGCAGAGCATCACTCCGGAGGTGAACCTGCCGAGGCGGTGAACAGGGATGGCTGCAGTGACCGACTGGGCGTCTGGCGTTCGTCGTTGGAGCAGACCCATCAGGGTGTGTTCCAGGAAGCCTCCACCGGCGATCACAGGCAAACCCGAGGGTTTGTCGATCACCAAAAGGTCACCGTCATCAAAGAGAACCTGCCAATTGGCTGGCACGGCGGGCTCCCGCCAGGGTGGACGATGCCAGGAGAGGGAATCCCCTGGGCGGAGGCTCTGGTCAACGGCCAGGAACTCACCATTCAGTTGCAGCTCACCCGCCAGCAAACGCTGCTTCCAGATCGCCACAGTCGAGTGGGTGTAACGACTGGCCAGCAGGTCAACAACCCTTCTGCCCGCATCAACCGGAGCCACCCGATGGGTGTAGGTCCACCCCCGGTTGAGAGCGGCTGGGATCCAGTCGCCCCCGGGGGGGATTGAGGAGGACAACTCAGGTCACGAGATGATTCTCGAGGGCATAACGCACCAATTCCGTGCGGCTGGAGGTGCCTGTCTTGATGAACAGGCGACTCACATATTTCTCGACATTGCGAATGGAGGTCTCGAGCTGACGGGCGATCTCCTTGTTCATCAACCCCTCGGCCACCAACTGCAGCACACTGTCCTCCCGCGGAGTGAAGTTGAGGTGCACCAGCTCCTTGGCCGCCGCCCCATCCCCATGGGCAAGCATGGATTTGATCTCCGTGATCTGGCGAGCCATCTGCCCCACATCCGCATCTGCGAAGCGAGCGGCCTCGGCCAGCAATCGATCCTGCCTGCGCACGACATTGCGGACCCGTGCAACCAGCTCATCGGGATCAAAAGGTTTGGAGATGTAATCATCCACACCGGCGAGATATCCCTGGGTTCGGTCCGCGGTCATTCCCTTGGCCGTCAGGAAGATCACAGGTGTTCCACCAAGGCGTTCGTCCCCGCGCATTCTCTGCAGAAGCCCATAGCCATCACAGCGGGGCATCATCACGTCGCTGATCACCACATCCGGCATCATCTGCTGGGCTTTCTGCCAGCCCTCGTCACCATCTGCCGCTGTTGTGACCTCAAAGCCATCATCCTCGAGATAGGCCTGCACGGCAGCCCTCAACCCTGGTTCATCATCGACAAGCAGCAGCCTGGGGGAAGGCGCCGGATCATTGCTGGGACTCTCGGCCGGATCCATGGCCTACAAGCGGACTGAGCGAAATCTAGAAGCTTGCCAACAGCAAAGCTCAGCCAATGTGCTCGGTGAACAGCTCAGGGGGCTATTCACTCAGCGCATTGGGCTGCTGAGAATCTCCTCCGATTCCACCAACAAGGTGGAATAGCCAAGCGACAAGGCCTTCTCCTGGAGACCTGCAGGATCCACCCCAGCCAGCTCAGGAACGCAGGCTGCCCACCAGACCAGGTGATCTTCTCGATTGGCGACTGTCATAGAACCGCCTGGGTTGAGATGACGCACAAACACAACATTTTTCCCACGGGTGACACGAATCGGCTGATCAGGATCACAACTCGCCGTTTCGGTCGTGATCTGCAGATCGTCAGGCCATTCCTGCCAGATTTTGTATCGACGCAGGAAGGGATCCAGCTGATCTTTTCTCAGCGCATACATGCCAATCAGATAATCACCGCCCCGTTCAGGTCTTTGCAAAAGAATCTCCAGATTGCCGGGTCGCCTCTCCCGCATCTGCTCGAGAACCTCATGGCGCTCAAAGGCCTGCCCCCCTCCCGCGCCAATCAGGACCAGTCCGATCAAGCTCTGACAGACAGTCCTGATACGTCGACGCATCTGCAATCCCGTCCAAGAACGTTTCACCATGGTGACAAGTCTGACTTGAGCATCTCTGCCCTGCTCCCCCCTGAATCTTGATTATCAAGCCACCACACCCTGTGCCCAGGAGGTGGTGGCTGCGATGCAGCCCTACTGGCAGGAGCAATGGGGGAATCCCTCCAGCCGACAGCACCGCCTCGGGCTGACAGCCGCAGCAGCGGTGAGTCTGGCGAGGGATCAGTTAGCCGCCTGCCTGGGGATCGAACCAGAGCGAGTGATCTTCACGAGTGGAGCGACGGAAGCAAACAACCTTGCTCTGCTTGGTCATGCCAGAGCCAAGGCTGCAGAGCGTGGGAGTGCCGGCCATCTGATCACGATCTCTACAGAGCACCATGCTGTGCTCGATCCACTGCGCCATCTCCAGAAGGAAGGATTCAGCCTCACGGAGCTGCAACCGGATGGCGATGGCCTCATCCAGCCTGAGCAACTCGAGGCGGCCTTCAGCGCAGACACTCTTTTGGTGAGTGTGATGGCCGCCAACAATGAAATCGGTGTTCTGCAGCCGCTGAACAAGCTCGCGGATCTATGCAGAAGCCGAGGTATTCCCTTGCACTGCGATGGGGCCCAGGCCTTCGGCAACATCCCCTTCGAGCCAGACGCCCTTGGCCTGGATCTGATCAGCATCAGCGGCCACAAGATCTATGGGCCCAAGGGCATCGGCGCCCTTGTCAGGCGTCCAGAGCTGCCAATCCAGCCGCTGCAATGGGGTGGAGGTCAGGAACAGGGACTGCGCTCAGGGACCCTGCCGGTGCCTCTGATTGTTGGCCTGGCCAGAGCCGCGGAGCTGGCCATGGAGGATCTCAATGGTCGCCAGCAGCGATTAGCAGGGTTACGCGATCAGCTCTGGAGAGGGCTGCGGGAACAACTACCGGATCTGATCCTGAATGGCTCTGCAGAACAGCGGCTCCCCCACAACCTCAACATCACCATTCCAGGAGTGAACGGCAGTCGCCTACAGCGTGGCTTGAGATCAGAGCTGACCTGCAGCAGCGGCTCGGCCTGCAGTCGTGGGGCTCCATCCCATGTGTTGCTGGCCCTGGGGCGCACAACCAAGGAAGCGGAAGCCTCTCTGCGCCTGAGCCTGGGGAGATTCAGCTCCGCGGAGCAGATCAACCGTGCCGTGGAGGCCATTTGCAACGTTGTGACCAAGCTCAGGACTGAATAGGACAAGCAGCTTGACAAGCGATTTCGATCCATCGACAAAGCCTGGGCAAACCTGTTAGTGCGGCTAGCTTTTGCTGGTATTGGTGAAATTCACGGTGGCCAGATGACCAACAATCCAAATGGTGCCAGCCTTCAAGTTCTAAAAGCCGTCGAGGACGGTTGGAACGCTTTCTGTAAAGCACCCTGGACTTTTCTACTCTTCCAGATTCTGGTGGGAGTGGTGATGCTGCCCTTTGCGCTGATGAGCGCTGCCGGCGGTGCGCGCATCGCCAACTTCAAAGAGGTTGCGGGGTTACATCCCATCCTCGGCTGGCTGCTGCTGATCGTCGGACTGATCGGTTATGTGATCGTGGTCCTTTGGGGAATTGTCGGCCTGATTCGAGGCTCCTGGACAGCCCTGGAAGGTCGCAAGCCTGAGTTCAAGGACTTCACCCGCTGGGATGGTGCCTCCAGCGGACGCCTGCTCGGCTCCATGATCCTTGTCTGGATCGTGATCGCCATTGCCTCGGTGATCGCCTATCTGATCGGCCTAGGCCTGGGTCAGATCAACCAGGCCCTGATCCTGATTCCAAGCATTGCCCTGGCGATTTTTGGCATCTGGTTCATGGTGACCCAGAAATTCCTGGTTCAAGCCAGCCTGCTGGGCAGCAAGAACTCCGCCGATGCCCTCAGCGCTGGGGTCGAGGTGATCAACCCCTCCTGGTGGATCGTGCTCTGGCTGGTGATCATTGAAGCCACGATCCATGCCATCGCCGCCACCTTCCACTACGGGGGGTTGTTTGTAGCCGTGCCCGTGTTGGTTTGTGTCTCCACAGCGGCCTATCGCCAGCTGTTCGGAGCAGAAGATCGCACAGGCCTGCAGGGATAACTGAGCAACCCACTAAGCGAAAACAGCCGTGCGCATCGCAAAACAGCCGTGCGCATCACCAAACAGCCCATGTCGAGTGGCATCAGCAAGTCCTGATCCACTCGACTCAGCCCCAATCCAGACAACCCAGCCCAGCTCATGGGACCCGAACGGCAAGCACAGCAGACCGGCAGGGAGTGTCAGACACAGCCACAACAAAGCTCCTTTGCTGGACAGCTGTGCTGAGCTCTAGATCTGAACTGCAGATTGCAATCGCTCAAGGGAATGGTGCAAGAAAGTAACCAGGCTGGAAAAAACTTCTTGAGCAGCTAGGTTCTGTCAACAACCAGGTTGAAATTCTCAGCTGATGGCCGACACACCAACGAGCTCAAGGCTCCATGTTCTTAAAGCCGTTGAGGATGGCTGGGCTGCATTTACAAAAGCCCCCTGGCCTTTCATTCTCTTCACCCTCTTATGGGGTGCATTGTCGACGCTATTTCAGCTGATCGGCAATCTTGGCAGTGCATCAGCCAATGGCAGCAATCTCAATGCCGGAGGAATTATTCTTGGCATCATTTGTCTGGTTGGAATTACAATCATCAATCTCTGGGGCGTCATCGGCTTAATTCGTGGTGCCTGGATTGCACTGAATGGAGAGCGCCCCAGCTTTTCTGACTTCACTCGCTGGGATGCTGCTGCAGCCGGTCGACTGTTCTTGCGTCAGATCGTTCTAATTATATTGATCTTGCTGATTGTTTTAGCTGCATTGGTTGTTGGCTTCGGCCTTGGTCAAATCAACCAGATGTTGTGGCTTATCCCAAGCTTGATTGCTTTTGTGATTTTTGTCTATCTCTCTGTCAATCAGAAGTTTCTTCCTTTTGTTGCCCTGTTTGAGAGCCCAGATCCTCTGCAAACGATCCAGAGAGGACGTGATGTGGTGGATCCATCCTGGTGGTGGGTTGTGCTGCTGATCATCGTCGAAAGCCTGATCCTGGCCATCGGTGCTCTGCTCTGCGGAATCGGTCTGCTGGTGGCAGGTCCTGTTGTGGGTTGCATCGCCACAGCGGCCTATCGCCAGCTGTTCGGAGCAGAAGATCAGACCGGTCTGATCAGCGGGAACTGAGCACAACAAAACCTGCTGCTCCAAACAGAGCCAGAAGCACCTGTGCGACCTGGCTCACCAGCAGGCCAGCCACCACAGCCAAGCCAACCAAGCCACCCCTGCGAAGCGCGGGCCAGCAAGCCAAAGAGCTTGGCGGCCTGCGGGCAACAACCGTTTCCACAACCGCTGCCCCAAGCCAGGGGCCAACAAGGAAACCAATCAGTGGCCCGCCCACAGGCAATGCCGGCAACAGCCCCAGCATGCCGAGCAGCAGCCCCAGGCCGGCCCCCAGGGCTGCCCAGCGACTGGCCTGAAACCGCGCGGAGGCGAGGGTGAGAGCCACCACATCGGCCAACAGACCAAGCACAAAAAGCACAACAGCCAGCACAAGCACACCCCAGCTGTTGGCCCAGCCCACATGCCAGACCCAGAGGCCGGCACCGATGGGCAGCCATAACAAACCCGGCAACACCGGCAGCAGCGTTCCCGGCAAGGCCAGGAGCTGCAGCCCCAAGGCGAGCCACCAGATCGGATCCATGAATCCTGAAAAGGACAACTGACTTTCGATCAGCGACACCGGCGCCACAAGACCCTGAACTGCTGGCATCGATCATCCACGGGAACAAAGGCCAACCCTCATTGTGTTCAAGCTCTCAGCAAGACAACAGAACGATTGAGAGCTACTGCGCAACAGCCATTTCCCAACATCTATGACCCAATAGCCCTGGCGAACCGCAACTTGGCGCTGCGACTGCGAGGGTTGCGCTGCTGCTCATCCGGATCAGCAACGATCGGCTTACGGGTGATCCGTTCCAGGCGCTCATCGTTCAGGAAAGCAGTCTTGACGCGACGGTCCTCAAGGGAATGAAAGCTGATCACAGCAAACACGCCCCCAGGCACCAACCAGTCCGGCACCTTGGTCAACAAGCGATCGAGAACCCTGAGCTCATCATTCACGGCAATTCGCAGGGCCTGAAAGGTGCGGGTCGCTGGATGGATCCGTCCCCGTCGAGCCTTGGGGGGATAGCAGCCGGCAACGGCATAGGCCAAGGCTTTCGTGCCTGCATAGGCCCCTGACGTGGACAGATCCTGCTTGATCCGGCGGGCGATGCGGCGTGAAAGCCTCTCCTCGCCATAGCTGTAGATCAGATCCGCCAAAGCTGTCTCATCGAGGCGCTCGATCAGGGCCGCGGCCGTTTCACCCGCCTGGGGATTCATGCGCATATCGAGGGGACCATCACTGCTGAAGCTGAAGCCACGGGCCGCCACATCAAGCTGCGGGCTGCTCACACCAAGATCAGCCAGCACCGCAACGACAGGTGCTGAGGGCACAAAATCAGCAAAGTTGGTTTCAATCATCTTCACCCTCTCCCCAAAAGCTGCCAGATGCTCGGCAGCCGCAGCAAGAGCGGTGGGATCCTGATCAAGGCCAAGCAGATGCAAGCCTGGGTGAGCAGCCAGGAGCAGGGCGCTGTGACCAGCCCCTCCAAGGGTGCAATCGACGAGCACACCGCCAAGGGCATCAGGGCGCTCCAGCAGTCCAGAGATCTCAGCGAAGCCCGCACAGACCGGCCCTGCCAGCACGGGCAGATGCACAAAACCAGGCTCGGAATCGGACTTCGGCATCAGCCCTTCCTAAGATCTCCCCGATTGCTCCTGATCTCGGTCCCATGACGCAGCTTGAAACGCGCACGGAGCCGATGGTGGTGAACTTCGGCCCCCATCACCCCTCCATGCATGGGGTGCTGCGGCTCGTGGTGACCCTGGATGGAGAAGATGTGGTGGATTGCGAGCCTGTGCTCGGCTATCTCCACCGCGGCATGGAGAAGATTGCTGAGAACCGCACGAATGTGATGTTCGTGCCCTATGTGAGCCGTATGGATTATGCGGCTGGCATGTTCTACGAAGCGATCGTGGTGAATGCACCGGAACGCCTGGCAGATATCCCTGTGCCTAAACGGGCCAGTTATATCCGGGTGCTGATGCTGGAGCTGAACCGCATCGCCAATCACCTGCTCTGGCTTGGCCCCTTCCTGGCAGACGTGGGTGCCCAGACACCGTTTTTCTATATCTTCCGCGAACGGGAGATGATCTATGACCTCTGGGAAGCGGCGACAGGCCAGCGACTGATCAACAACAACTATTTCCGCATCGGTGGTGTTGCCGCTGATCTGCCCTGGGGATGGCTTGAGAAATGCAGAGACTTCTGTGATTGGTTCGGCCCGAAAATTGATGAATACGAAAAGTTGATCACCAACAATCCGATCTTCCGCCGACGCATCGAGAACCTGGGCGTGATCAACCGGGAAGACGCCATCAACTGGAGCCTGTCCGGGCCGATGCTGCGCGCTTCAGGAGTTCCCTGGGACCTGCGCAAAGTCGACCACTACGAGTGCTACGACGACTTCGACTGGAAGGTGGCCTGTCAAAAGGAGGGGGACTGTTATGCCCGCTATCGCGTGCGCGTTGAGGAGATGCGGCAATCCCTGAAGATCCTTCGCCAGGCCTGCGAGATGATTCCCGGGGGGCCAACCGAGAACCTCGAAGCACGCCGCATGGCGGAAGGCAAAAAAAGCGAATTCGCTGGCTTCGACTATCAATATGTCGCCAAGAAGGTAGCTCCAACGTTCAAAATCCCCAACGGCGAGCTTTATACCCGTCTTGAATCAGGCAAAGGCGAAATCGGTGTGTTCATTCAAGGCGTGAATGATGTCACCCCCTGGCGCTTCAAGATCCGCGCAGCCGATCTCAACAATCTTCAGATCCTTCCCCACATTCTCAAGGGTGCCAAAGTGGCCGATATCATGGCCATTCTCGGCTCCATCGATGTGATCATGGGATCGGTGGATCGATGAACTAGATCAACATAAATAGCAGACAAACAAATAGATCGGCATGAATCACAGACGAACAAATAGATCGATATAACATCTCACAAAGGCGCTCAATACAGCAGATCGATCAAAGTTATCAACAAAAAGCGTCTTTGATCGTCAACCTTTCAGGCGGGTGCGTTGCTTGCGGCTTAGCCAGAGCAGCACAACGACGAACACCGGCACCAACAGATCTGTATAAAGCACGGATCCAGCATTCGATGGTGCGTTGTTGGCATCAACGACAAGGGAAACCACATGACCCACACCATCAGCGAAGAACCAGCTGCAGTAAGCCACCATCGCTGCCAGCAGATAATCACGACGCCTGAGCCAGAAACTGCTGAGACCGAGAATGCCGATGGTCAGATTGGCGTAGGCAACCTCAAACTGAAAGGGGCTGTTCGGCCAGCCAATCTGCTCAGCCACAAAGGGGGCGAAGAACAGATGGCAGATAAAGCCATAGACGCCACCAATCCCCATGACCCAGAAGGCGATCCATAACAAGGTGGCTTCAGACCATCGCCCTGGGTCCCAGGCAGCTCGCACCTGCACCAGACCACAGATCAAAGCGAGCAGCAACATCCAGACATCAAGATGGCCAAGCAGGAGGCCCAGCGCAGAATTCATCGGAACCAGTTCTCCATACAAGTGAGCTGAGCAGAGGCTCTTTCTGCCAACAGCTTGACCAGCGAAGATAGGGCTGCCAACCAACACAACAAATCCTCCACAAAGCCTGATGAGCAGATGACCCCTGAGCAATGGCTTCAATTAAGACGTGTGGTGCGCTTTGGAGAAACTGATGCGGCCGGAGTGATCCACTTTCACCAGCTGCTGCGCTGGTGCCATGAGGCCTGGGAGGAAAGTCTGATGCTCTATGGGGTCACGGCAGACGAGATCTTCCCAGGTGGTAGAGATCGCGCAGACACGCCTCTGGTGGCCTTACCCATCGTTCACTGCGAAGCCGATTTCCGTCGTCCGATCTATCGAGGTGATCAGCTGATCCTGAAGCTCCAGCCCGAGCGGCTTGACCCTGGATCCTTTCAGATCACCACAACGTTCCATCGCGATACTGAGCGCGATTCAGAGCGCGATAGCGAAGAGGTAGCCCGTGGCCTGGTGCGCCATCTGGCCATCAATGTCGACCATCGTCAACGCTGTGCTCTGCAGCAGGGCATCGATCGCTGGCTGGAAGCATCAAGCCTTGGGGTGATTGCGTCAACCTGACCCAGAACAAGGCCCCCAGCTGAAGCGGAAGCATGCACAGCATCAGCCAGAGTGGATGGAAGCGATCATGGGGGATCTCAGCGCAAGCCGAAAGGCTGAGAAAAGCCGCAGCCGCAAGCAGCAGGTGGGGTAAGGCGCTGCGTGAGAACACTCTCATCAGAACCAATCCTTGTCGCCATCGAGATAAATATCCCTGAATTCCTCAGGGGTTTTTGTCAGGTAAATCACCCCCTCAATAATGCCTATGACTTGCATCACAATGGCGGCGATTCCACAGGTCACCACGCCACCAGCCAGGGTCACAACCAACATAATGATACCTGGATTGTTCTTACCCAAGACAAACTTGTGGATGCCAAAAGAGCCAAGAAAGATTCCCAGCAAACCTGCCGCTAATTTCTTATTACTCAACTCGGTTGCTGACAGATCTGTCATTGGAGACTGGCAATGACTCTTGCTATAGCAACACCAAGGCTCTCTGCCAACGGCAAGCCATCAACAGGAGGCATCCTCAGCCCTTCCTATCCCTGATCTTGACAGGGATAGAGGTGACAGAAACCGTCAAAGGCCACCCGAGATGCCATGGCCGGCTCCTATGTCCAGGCTGTCAAGATCCAACCATGCATCATCCACATCCAGCCATGCCGAAATGCAGCATTCTGCAGAACACGAACAGCCATCAACAACACATTCCCCACCACGCAATTCAACGCTGCATTTAGACAAAAAGCAATCATCACTCACGGTGCAACTCAATCCTGAAATCAGCTCAGATTTCGGATATCAATATGGGCTCAGGAGTGAAGTTCATGCTGCCTATTGATCAACCAGTCCTGCCAATAACCACGCTCCCATTTGCCAGAGTCCGTGGTCAGCAACTCAGGGCAGACAAGCCATTGGCCAGGACGCTCTGCTGGTATCCAGTGCCCACAGCATTGCTTCAAGCCTTTCAACAAGGCCGCTGCATCAGCTCCGCATTCAGGGCGAACCAGGGCAACCAAGCGCTGCCCCCACTCCTCATCCTCCGCAGCCAGAAACAGCACGGCGGCAAGAGCCAGCTGAGCCTCAGAGGCGTGATTCTGCAGACGCAGCTCCAACTGCTCAGGGAACACCGTCTCGCCGCCGGAATGAATCGCACCATCCCTGCGCCCAAGCACTCTGAGCCTCAAATCTGAGGCTGATGCCGCTGGCATCAGCTCTCCCAGATCGCCTGATTGCCACCAACCGTCCTGATCACTCA
>DASCPR010000099.1:0-2275 GCA_036012625.1 Prochlorococcaceae cyanobacterium Fu_MAG_50 | reverse complement strand
TGTTTTCTGCAGCACTTAGGCCGAATCAAACTTGCCGTTTGACTCTCTCAACTGCGTCCAAAAACTGGGCGTCCAAAAACTTTCACCGCACGCGTTTGTTCCCAGCAAGCTGAACCGTCAGCTGTCGTGCTCAGCCTCGCTCCAGATGTAGCGCGTCAGTTCCCCTGGATCCGGTTCCGGCGAGGCGAGGGCGAATTCAACGGAGTCAGCCACTTCGGCATCAATGTTTTTCTCGATCCCACGCAGATCCTCTGAGCTGGCCAGGCCCTTGGCGATCAGGTCCCGTTCCAGGGCCTTGATCGGGTCTCTTTTGGCCCAGAATTCCTTCTCCTTCTCAGCGCGGAGTTCGTCGGGATCCGCCAGGGAGTGGCCGCGGAAGCGGTAGGTGAGGCACTCAAGCAGGGTTGGCCCTTCACCGGCTCTTGCCCTTGCAAGAGCCCTCTCTGTTGCGGCCCGCACGGCCAGAACATCCATGCCATCCACTTCCTCTCCCGCCATGCCGAAGGCCGCGGCCTTGCGCCAGATCTCTGTATCGCTTGTGGCCCGGTGGTGTGCCATTCCGATTGCCCATTTGTTGTTCTCCACCACGAACAGGATCGGCAGCTTCCAGAGCTGGGCCATGTTCAGGCACTCATAGAACTGGCCGATGTTGCAGGTGCCGTCTCCGAAGAATGCGGCGGATACGGCATTGCTGCTGGAGTCTCCCAGGGCATCACGGCGATAACGGCTTGTGAAGGCTGCGCCAAGTGCAACGGGAATCCCTTCGCCGATGAAGGCAAAGCCACCGAGCAGGTGGTGCTCCTTTGAGAACAGGTGCATGGATCCACCTCGACCTTTGCTGCAACCGGTTTCCTTGCCGAAGAGTTCACTCATCACCTCACGGGCTGGAACACCAGCACTGAGGGCGTGGACATGGTCGCGATAGGTGCTGCAGAACCAGTCGTGCTTTCGTTTCATCGCGCCGATTACACCCGTGCTCACGGCTTCCTGGCCGTTGTAGAGGTGCACAAAGCCAAACATTTTGCCCCGGTAATACATCTCGGCGCACTTGTCTTCAAAGCGTCGCCCCAGGGTCATGTCCCGATAGAGCTCAAGTCCTGTTTCTCGATCAACATCTGCCCGCTGGGCAGAAACCAGGTTGGAGAGGCGTTCTGAATGCTCAAGGGCAGGCGACTTCTCAGCGATGGCCTGGTCGGAGCTCACTGCAGTGTCCTGACTCATGACAGCCGACAACGTCGTGAAGTTGAAGACTGTAAGGGGCCAGACACTAAAAATGGGCAAAACCCCTTTCACTGCCTTAAGTTTCCAGCCAAAGGCCGAGTGCTGGTGGAACTGCCGATCGATCATTTCCGCTTGCTTGGGGTGAGCCCATCGGCAGAGGCCGATAGCATCCTGCGCACCCTTGAGAGGAGGCTGGATCGCCCGCCTGATCAGGGATTCACCCATGAAGCACTCCGTCAGCGCGGCGAATTGCTGCAGCTGTCAGCAGACCTGCTCACGGATTCTCAGAGGCGTCATGACTATGAGGCAGCTCTTTTGGAGCTGGCCCGTGAGCACCCTCAGGAAACCGCCGGCCTTGATCTGCCCTACAGCCGTGAAGTGGCGGGGCTAATGCTGCTCTGGGAGGCGAATTCCCCCCATGAAGCCTTTCATCTGGCCGCTCATGCCCTGCAGCCCCCCCAGGCTCCCGCCCTAGGCAGTGGCCGGGAAGCTGATCTGGCGCTTCTGGCTGCATTGGCCTGTCGTGATGCCGCCAGACAGGATCAGGAGAATCGTCGTTATGAGGCAGCTGCTCTGATCCTCAACGAGGGTCAGTCGCTGCTACAGCGGATCAGCAAGTTGCCTGAACAGCAACGCTGCCTGGCAGAAGATCTTGAGGTGCTTCTGCCTTACCGGATTCTTGATCTGGTCAGCAGGGATCTCGGTGATCAGGATTCCCATCAGGAAGGACTGCGACTTCTCGATGATTTTGTGAGCCAACGTGGTGGCCTTGAGGGAGCATCCAGCTCTCCAGCCCCCGGCAGCCTTGATCAACGTGAATTTGAACTGTTCTTTCAGCAGATCCGCAAATTTCTGACGGTTCAAGAGCAGATCGATCTTTTTCTTCGCTGGCAGCAAGCTGGATCCACTGATGCCGGCTTCCTTGCGGTTCTTGCTCTCACCGCCGCAGGTTTTTCCTGCCGCAAGCCCGAGCGGGTTCTTGAGGCAAGGCAGCATCTCGAGAGTCTCGCGTCATCAGATCTCGACCTCAATCCAATGCTGGGTTGCATGGATC
>DASCPR010000098.1:0-1723 GCA_036012625.1 Prochlorococcaceae cyanobacterium Fu_MAG_50 | reverse complement strand
CGGAGAGGGTGGGATTCGAACCCACGGAAGGTTGCCCTTCAAACGATTTCGAGTCGTTCGCTTTCGACCACTCAGCCACCTCTCCAGGCGCTTGAGAACTTTAAAGGGCAGGCGCCAGGATCCGCAGAGAACGGCGTTGCAACCAACGTTGCTGGGAAGTGGTTGGCCGAAAACCCAGCCACACAGCCTTGGCTGTTGAAGCGGTTGCCTTGCCCGCATGACTGTCCGGGACCCCACGGTCCTGGAGCAGGGCCTGCCAACGACTCAAAGACTGAGACGTGGGAAATAACGACCAGCTTTGCCTGCCGGCGCTGAGCCTGAGTGCCTGACCGACTGGATCGAGAAGCCTCAGTTCAAGCCCAGCACTGACGAGTCGCTGACCTGGTTGCAATGGAGCCAGCCCCTGATGCTCGGCTTGAACGGTGGAACTGAGCTGCTGCCAGCAGCCGGAATCCTCGACTGGCAAGGGATCCAGCACCATCACCCAGTCAAGACGCCGATGACCATGCACCTGACTGAGCCTTTGGGCCAGCCGGCAGCTGCGCTGGTCACCATGGCTGCTCAAAAGGGCCGCACGTCCACGATGACGAGCCAGCAACCAATGGCGGCCATATTGATGCACAGCAACCAGGCCATCACGGGATTGCACCCCTGCCTGGGCAAGACAACAAAGCAGCAAGGCAAAAATTCCTCGCCACCGCCACTGCCAACAACTCCCCTGCCAAAAACGCCAAGCCTGACTGCTCGGCAGCAACCAGGGCAGCAGCCCGAGCACCAACAGCAGCACAAGCCAGGCCTGCGGCCTGCCGGTGAGCAACTGGGCCCCTGGCCAGCTGCTGATCCAAGCAACAAAAGCGATCAAAAGAGAGGCCAGTTTCTGCACAGGCCAACTGATCCAGGGCAGCAGAACAGCTGCCAACCCTTGGGGCAAAAGGATCGCCAGCAGCGCCAGGCCCATGGCAGAGATGGTGAGCACGCCAACCAAGGGTGCAGAGAGAAGATTTGCCACCAATCCGTACAGGGGAATGGCGCCGAAATGGAGAAACTGCAGCGGCAGGGTCCAGGCCATGGCCGCCACAGGCACCGCCAGGGCAGGGGCCAGGCGCTGCAGAGGCCCGGGCAATCTCTGAGCAAGAGTCCGCTGCAGAGGCTCGGCAGAAAGCACCAGCCCAGCGGTGGCGGCGGCACTGAGCTGAAAGCCGATCGAACGGGCCAAGCCTGGATTCACCAGCAGCATCAACAGCAGCGTTGCCAGCAGCACCCCAATCGGACGTTGCTTGCCACCCGATTCACGGATCAAGACGGCGGCCATCCCCATCAGCACGGCACGTAGCACCGAAGGCTGCGCCCCAGCGAGCAACAGGAAGGTGAGCAACGCCATTGCCGCCAGGGGCAGCCGACAACGTCGCGGCAACAGATTCCCAAAAGCCATCGTCGCCCCAAGCAGCACGGAGAGATGGAAACCTGAGGCCGCCAGCACATGGGAAAGCCCAGCCACCCGGAAGGCCTGCCGCAGCTCGAAAGGCAGCGGCACCTGGGCTCCACCGATCACAAGCGACGCCAGCAAGCCTCCCTCAGTCGGACCCGCCAGGTTCTGAAAGCTTGCGGCGATGCGGCGGCGGGTGTCCGCCAGCGGTGTCCAGTCCTGGCGAATCAGCTGCAGCCGCTCGGCACGAAACTGGCTCCAGCTGCCGCGGGCCGCCAGCCGTTCGGCCGGACTGGA
>DASCPR010000097.1:0-1926 GCA_036012625.1 Prochlorococcaceae cyanobacterium Fu_MAG_50 | reverse complement strand
TGAGCTCGTTATTGCCATCACCGAGATCAATGGTGCTGTCTGTGGCGCCGTAGGCGGGATCAAATTCACCGGAATTTGTGATGGCATTGAGGTTCACCACATCGCTTTCAGAGCCTGTGTTGATTTCGCTGTCACGAACAGCCCAGGCATGGGTTGTGTTGGCGTGGGCCTCTGCAGTGATCTCGATTAAGTCTTCACCTGCACCGCTATCGATCGATGATTCCCCGAGGCCAACAGCTTCTGCTGCACCCTCGCCGAGGTTCTCTGCAGAGGACGTGATGTTGATGGAGTCATCATCTGCTTCTGTATTGATCTCTGTTTCGAGCGCGCCATAGGCTCCGATCAGACCTTCTTCGGATCCGGTCTCAGAGGCGTTGTAATTTAAGGAGGTCATTGTTCTAGTTGTTTTGGTAAGGGGTTGATATCCCTCTGGACATAGCTTCTTGGCTTAGAAGCTTTTGGGTGTTGATCTCACTCAATTGAGCTTGTGATTTTGCTCACATTCGCGTGCACAGTCCTTCCTTGACTGGGCTGGAGGTCTTGCAACATTTCCTGCATTCATATCAGCGGCAGCTATTGCTGCAACTGCCGCTTCAGTTCGTGCCACCAATGGTTCCCGTAGCAGAAAAGCTCCCTGAGCAAGCAGCAGATGGGTCTGCTTGGAGTTGTGGGCCTAGGGAGACCAGCGACAAAAACTGTTCAAATGATCTGACTTTTCAGCAGGTGAAAGCAGCCTTTATCAGCTCTTTGAATCGAAATATGGCAAGAACGCACTGAACCTGTTGGTTCGGGTCTTTAAGTAGTGGGTTTGGCATCTCTTTGATGACGGCAGGCGCGCAGATCGGAACGAATGGCGCCATAACTGGCTACCTGGTCACTTCTCATCCAGCACAGGACCTGAGACAGGATCTGTGACTCCAAGTTCAGGCGAAAGTTCCTCAAGTAATTCTCTGACTGAGTTCAGGTGTTCGATCATCTGAGGTCTTGCGGCGATGAGATTCGCCTCGCTCTCCCAGATGCCAACAAAGCAGTAGCTTCTCTCTCCTGTCTTGGCGAGGTAGCTGTTGGTCATTCCCGGCTGTTCCCAGGTTCTGAATCTGGCCAGGTATTGCTCATCCATTCCTTGCTTGACCGTGACGCGCACGGAATTGAGAAAAGCCATTGGGAACTAATTGGTGGATTCAGGTCATGTTGGCTAGAGCCGAATCCCTCTGACAGGGCAAATCAGGACCGCCACACCCATGGTTTGTTGCTTTTGTCCTGAGACTGTTGGCTTCAACAGCCTTGGCCGCAACAGCCTTGGCCGCAACAGCTTTTCTAATGACTGCATTGGCCACAAGCCCTGAGCCAGGGCGCGGCTTTGGGGCATCCCATAGGTTCACTTGGCTGATTTGGGACGCACTCAGCCCCTTCTTGGCCTTGAAACCCCTTGTTGCAGATCCTTCACTGCTGTGAACTCTGGGGCTCTGGAGTTGTGGCGCTTTGATTCCAGCTGTTTTTCGCAGCCTCAAGGTCCTGGAGGGCGCGATCCCTGTAGGCGCCATAACGAGCCCGTTTATCGCGGATGCGCTTTGGCAGTTCTGGTAGAAGGCCGAAATTCACAGGCATCGGCTGAAAGCCGCCCTTGCGATCGCCGCTGCTCGCAGGGTTGCTGACGAAATGGGTCAAGGCTCCGATCATCGTTGTGGGCGGAAGGCTGATCGGTTCCTCGCCGAGCGCCAGGCGGGCCGCGTTGGTGCCAGCTAGCCAGCCCCCTGCAACGGCTGCTGCATAGCCCTCCGATCCGGTGATCTGGCCAGCGGCCAGAAGGCTTGGGCGTTGACGGAATTGCAGGGTTGACTCCAGCAGCTGGGGGGATTCGATGAAGGTATTGCGGTGCATCACGCCAAAGCGCACAAACTCAGCGGCCCCCAGGCCTGGAATCAT
>DASCPR010000096.1:0-2651 GCA_036012625.1 Prochlorococcaceae cyanobacterium Fu_MAG_50 | reverse complement strand
AATCTGAATGCCAAGTCAGATCAACTTGATCTGTTGCCACTGGCTGATCAGTTGATTGCAGGTGTGGAACCTGGAGGAGTGTTTCTGGGCCTGCAGCAGTTTGTTTTTGTGGGCTGGGCAGCACCGAGATTGACCAATTCAGGCGGCAATCTGATCCTCACCACATCCTGTGTTGAGCAAGCATCAGAAGCCCCTGTCATCCGCGGACTCTGGTGAAGAGTCAGCTTCAGCTTTCGGCATCAGCTTTTCAAGACGTTTGAGACGTTTGCGGGCGGTGTTATTTCTCGGTTCAATCGTGAGCACTTTGCGATAAAGCTCTGCAGCCTGCTCCTGTTGCATCAGTTTTTCCTGGGCAAGGGCAAGGTTGTTGAGGGCAACGGGATACTCAGCCTTTGCTTTCAAGGCTGATCGATAGTGCTTGCTAGCGGCTTCATAATCCTCTTCGGCAGCAAGCGCAAATCCAAGGGCATTTTCAACCAGTGCCCTGGCTTCATCAGGTTCTTCCGAAAGATATTTGATTGCCTGTTTGAGATTTTTTATCGCTTGTGGGTAGAGCCTTTTACGAAGTTGCACTGCAGCCAGCTCATACAGCTCTGCAGCTTCTTTGGAAGAGCTCGCACCACTCTGTTCAAGGTTGACCAGCTTCATTTCGTCACCGCGTACCTTCAGCAGCTGGCGACCCACCAAAATGGCCACGATGGTGAGCAAGCCCACCAAGCCGAGGAGATAGGTCTGGGGCAGGGTGAGGTTCATGGCGACTGACGAATGGTCAAGCGCTCAGATCTGATCACAATCCCAAATGGGTAGTTCAGCTCTTTGCGGAGGAGACAACGCTGGTGAAGCTGCTGGGGTCTGAAACAGCAAGCTGGGCCAGCATTTTGCGATTCAGGCGAACATCAGCTTTCTTGAGGCCCCCCATTAAACGGCTATAGCTGACGCCATTGATCCTGGCGGCTGCATTGATGCGGGCAATCCACAGACGCCGGAAATCACGCTTTCTGCGGCGACGATCCCGATAGGCGTTGCAGAGGGCCTTCATCACCCTCTGGTTGGCGGTGCGGAACAAGGATCCGTTGCTGCCTTGGAATCCACGGGCCAGCCTCAGAATCTTGTTACGACGTTTGCGGGCGACGTTGCCTCTCTTGACGCGGGCCATGGAATTTGGGGTTGGGTAGGAAGATTCAGGTCAACAGGTTTGCGAGCAGGGTTGTTCTCGTGAACAGGCTGCTCTTGGTCAGTGCCGTTGCTCAGGCGTAGGGGAGCATCAGCCGGACGTTGTCCGCATCGCGTTCATCCACAACGGCTTTGGTGGCCAGATGACGTTTCAGTTTCGGTGACTTGTGATCCAGCAGGTGATTGCGGAATGCACGGCGACGCATGAATTTGCCAGTGCCAGTGGCCTTGAACCGCTTTGCGGCAGCTTTGCGGGTCTTCAGCTTGGGCATCTCTGACGATTCACGCACAAACAACAAGCTTACGACCTTGCCGCCCCTTGCTGACCACTCCTTAGATGATGGCAGTCTTGCCGCAGTCTGCAGACACGATGCTTCCGCTTCTCTCTGGGTTGTATGGCAGGTCTGCCTGCATCGTTTCAATGCTGATGCTCTGCGGTATCAGCAGCGGCTGCCAGGCCCAGGAGGCGACTGGTCCAGAGCCGCCGGCCTTAGCCCCCCCAGAAACCGTGGCTGGTGTTGAGGCGGTTCCTCTGACCCATCGGCCTGTTCAGGCACCACCGCCAGCCGGGCTGGAGGGTATGCCGCTATGGGTTGCCCTCGAAGATCACCTGGCTCAGGGCACAACCGCCAGTCAGTCAGTCCAGGCTTTGCACTTGAGCAGTGCAGGTCAACCGCTTGTGCTCAGGGATGGCCGCGGCAGGGAGTATCGAGGCACTGAGGTGACGATCAGCTGGCGCTTGGTGCCCTTGGTGGCTCCGCAGCAACTGGCCCGGGAGCAGGCCGGCCCGTTCGCAAGTTTTGAATCTGCTGAGAAGGTGGCCATCGCTTGGCGTGAGCTCGGCGTTGAGGCGGTGGTGGCCCATCCCGGTGATTGGCAGGTCTGGGCTCCCCTTGGCGCGACTCCTCCTGAGGGGGTGCGCAGCCAGACCTGGCGGCAGACCCTATCCAGCACAGTGGAGCCGGTCTTTCAGGCCCCTGATGGCGGGCACACCCTGACTGGGCCTGTGCAGATCGAAGCGCCCGATGGCTTGCGTTGGCGGGGTGGGCTCTATCGCGGCCCTTTTCGTCTTCAAGCTGATGCCTATGGCAGCTGGACCCTGTTGGAGCAGGTGCCTGTTGAGCGCTACCTGGAGGGGGTTGTTCCCCATGAGATCGGAGCCGGTTCACCAGCGGCGGCCTTGGCGGCCCAGGCGGTGCTCGCCCGCACCTGGGCCCTGGCTAATCGGCATCGTTTCAGGGTGGATGGCTATCACCTCTGCAGTGATACCCAATGCCAGGTCTATAGCGATCCGCGTCAGGCGAGTCAGCCGGTACGTCAGGCGATTGCAGCCACTTCAGGCCAGGTTCTCAGTGTTCAGGGTCAGCCGATCAATGCTGTTTATCACGCCAGTAATGGCGGGGTGATGGCTGCAGGTGAGGAAGCCTGGGCGATGGCACCGGTGAGCTATCTCCAGGCGGGGATCGATGGATCAGCGG
>DASCPR010000095.1:0-2267 GCA_036012625.1 Prochlorococcaceae cyanobacterium Fu_MAG_50 | reverse complement strand
GGAATTCCATTTTTCCGTTAAAGAATTCAAGGTTCAGCAATATCTTTTATGATCATAGACATCATTCTGTAATCATATGCCCCGTTATCGCTGCCTTCATTGCTGTTGCGGTTCAGCGATTGTGCTGAAACCACCTGCCGGCGCCGTGCCGCTTTGCCCTCGCTGTGCCTCACCCTTGGAGCGTCAGCCTCTAGTGCGGCCGATCCCCCTCTTGGTTTTACTAGCTGTGGGCAGTTCTCTGCTGGTGATCACCCTGCCGGGGCTGATCCCACCCGCTGCACCACCGATCACCCCAGCGCCACCGAGGGCAAACCCCATGGCCTGAGACTTCAAGCCCCGTGTTCAGTGGTTGTTTTGATCAGGGCCTTGAAGCTTGCCGCTGACAAATCCCGTAGCGAAACCCACGCTTCCTGCCATCAGCGCCGCCTGTAGTTGCCAGATCAGCTTTCTATGCTTCCAGCGCATGCTGCCGAGTTGAAGCCCCATGGTGATCGCCACAATGATGGCAATTGCAACCACGAGCGTAGCTTTGTTTTTCAAGGTTGCTTGGTTCTGCGCTTAAGGATTAAGTCTAGAAGTTGCGATCACGATCCTGTCAATCTGAACATTTGACTCACATTCAAAGCAGTGATGCAATCGATTGGTGGCCTTTACCATTGAGGTTAGTAACTTGAATTCACTCTTTTTTTAGAAGATGTGCTGCCATGTTGTTGTAAAAAATGTTGACACTCCAAAACATTCTGGAGGCCTGATTCTGACTTGAATAGGTCGCGCCCTTGATCAAGGGGAAAAGGCTGGTTCCTGTGTTCTCTTTGTGAGCGCAGAATCACTGCTTGCCTTCTACCACTTTGTTGATGGCATCAGTTGAATGATATTTCCGATTCAGCTTGCCTTTCATTGGAGAGCCTTTCAATCAACAACTTTTTTTGAAGCATGTGGGCTTGGCTGGATGCCGAGACTGTTTTCAGCGGCTTCTTAAGCTATTGCTTGGTTTTGATTAACTCCTCTTCCAAAATCATGTTGAAGTTGAGCAATTGTTCATCACTTAATTGTTGGCGGCTACCGGCACCGAGGTGCTCCTTCAACAGCTTCTTTCCCTGATCCGCAGACCAGCTCAATTGCTGCAGCAGTTGATCAGATTGGCTCAGCAGGTCTGAACGACGCATCGGCACCGGCGCCGCTTCCGCCTGTTCCCCAGGTTGGAGACCTTCAAGGCGCTTGAGGTAGGCAACAAGATCGGCATAGCGGGTGAGGCGATGGCGGCTGCTATGGCCGAAGGCTCGATTCAGATAGATCTTCTCCTGGTCACGATCCCAGCCAATTCTCTGCAGTTGCATGTCGATGGCGGCCAGTTCATCACTCCAGTCATCGGGGTCAGTGGGAGCCTCGCTGGGAGTTTCGTTAGTTGTTTCGCTGGGTGTTTCGCTGGCCACACCCCTGGAAGCTTCACGTGGGGATTCACTGGCGGAATCACTGGGAATTTCGCCAAGAATTTCGCTGGGAGAGTCACTGGGAGAGTCGCTGGCGAGGTTCTTGGCGGCGTCCCCTGAAGCTGGGCTGGTGGGGGCTGCTGGCGTTGTTTTGGTGGATTGAGGGGCAGGATGACGCTTCAGGGGCTGCCTGACTGGCTTCTCCGCACGCGGTTCTGCCGGGCCAACCTGCTCCTGCTCTCGGACTGTTGGCCTGGAGATTGATTTGGTGTGCTCTTGAGGCGTGGCTTTGCTGGTTGCAGGCTGGGTGGTCTTTTGAGCCTGAGGGGCCTGTTTTTTGGCTTCAGAAGCTGCTGGTTGCCGTTCGATGCTGCTGGATGCCAATTCCTGCCTGGTGGCTGGTCTGCTGTTGAGCAATCGTGAGCAGAGGCGTTCAAGGGCTCGATCTTCCGCTTCTTCTGCTGTTGCCCCCTGCCCGATCGCACTGCCGATGGCAATGTCCCCATCCCAGCCGGAGACCCTCACCACGCAGCACTGGGCTTCGATATGGCACAGCTCGGCCTCGATCCTCATCTCTCGTTTATCACCTGCCCCTTTCTAGGCTGAACGATCACGCGTTTCTTGATTGAAGCGTCTTCCCAGCAGAACGTGAGTCTTCACGGCTCACCCCCCACCAATGGACTCCGCCGCCCTCCCTTTATTCACCTCCTGGCTGGATGGGGTGGATCAATGGTCTGAGCTGGCGCCGCTTCTACCGGTGCTTGTCGCCATCGAGTTGATCCTTTCAGCAGACAACGCCATTGCCCTTGCAGCTATCTCCAGGAGTGAAGGCAATCC
>DASCPR010000094.1:0-5088 GCA_036012625.1 Prochlorococcaceae cyanobacterium Fu_MAG_50 | reverse complement strand
GCTCGCTGGATCTGATCCCCCGCGAGGCGCCATAGCGCCGCCAGAGGGATGGAGAGATGATCAGCACAATCACCGCCAGGGCGTGCCCACGGATCGCAAACAGTAGGGCGGTGAAGGTGAAATGATCCCAGAGCAGTTGTAGCTCTGTGTGCAGATCGCCCAGGGCGAATACCACCAGGAGAACAGGCAGCCAGCGATCACCTGTCTGTCTGTATCTCTGGGGTGATCGTTGCGTTTCAGCCACCTTTCGTCGCCATGTTGTCTGGCTTGCTGGCTTCGCTGCTGTTGCCATTTCTGGAAGCGGTGGGGGTGGCTTCTTTGCCCTGCCAGAGACTCAGCAGGGACGGGGCAAGGGCAATGCTTGACCAACTTCCGACAATCACCCCCAGCGCCAGGGCGATGGCAAACCAGTAGAGGGTGCTTCCACCAAAGAGGATTAGGGCGATCAAGGGAAGCAGGGTGGTGCCACTGGTATAGATCGTGCGCGTCAATGTGGCTGAAACGGCTCTGTCGATCTGAGTGGAGAGGGGCAGCTCCACATCCTCCCGGCTGCGTTCGCGAATCCTGTCGAAGACCACAACGGTGTCATTGACGGAATAGCCGGCAATCGTGAGCAGGGCCACAGCAAACAGGCTGTCCACTTCAAGGCCGATGAACAACCCCAGCCAGGCAAACACCCCACAGACGATGGTGATGTCGTGAGCAAGGGCCACGAGGGCAAGAAAGGCATAGCGGCGGTCGTAGCGGATGCTGATATAGATCGCGATGCCGATGAAGGCCACCAGCAGTGAAATCAGGCTGCTGCGCAGCAACTGGCCGCCGAGGCTCGGGCCGATTGTGTCAACGGACTGGCCACCACTGAGGAAGGGACCTGCCACCGGTTCCATCGCCTTGATTACAGCCTGCCCCTGGGCGGCGCTGAGGGTCGGCAGTCGCAGCACTAGGGAGCGTCCCCCATCAAGAAGCTGAACGCGGGCGCCGGCGAGGTTCGGGTTTTCAACCCCATCCTCATTTGGCAAGTCAAGGGTTGTCAGTGCTTTTGAGGCCTCAACGGCCTTCAGTCCTGAACAGTTGCTTGCGCAGCTGCGTTCCAGCTGGATCTGGGTGCCACCGGTGAAATCGAGACCGGGCCGCAGTGGTGAGCCGATGGAGGGATCCAGCCAGGAGATCACCAGGCCGATCAGGGCCAGGATCGCCGCCAGGCTGGACACCAGCCAGACCCTTTGTCTCTGCCTGCAGAGCTCAAGCCTGAGCGGACGCGTTGTTGATCCTGAAGAGGAGGTCACAGGGGTGGCTCAGGCGAGGGGGGAGGGCAGCTGCCTGGCGGGCAGGAAATTGGTGGTGCGTCTGAGGGCCGGATAGCTCATCAGGAATCGCAGCAGCGTGCGGGTTCCGGTTAGAGCTGTAAACAGGCTCAACAGAACACCGATGCCGAGGGTTGCCGCAAATCCCTTGACAAGGCCTGTGCCGAGAAAAAACAGTGCTGCGCAGCTGATCAGGGTTGTGAGATGACCATCAACGATTGAGGAGAAGGCCTGGGAGAAGCCGGTCTCAATCGAGCGGATGAGGGTGTTCCCCAGACGCAATTCATCCTTGAAGCGCTCGAAGATCAGCACGTTGGCATCTACGGCCATGCCGATACTGAGAATGAAACCGGCGATGCCTGGAAGAGTGAGTGTGACCGGCAGCAGCGCATAAACCGCCAGGTTGAACAGGGCATAGAGGCAGAGGGCAAGCACGGCCACCACACCGGCAAGCCGATAGATCAAAACCATGAAGATGGTTACCAGCACAAGGCCTGACAGGGCGGCGATCAGGCTGCGGCGAATGTTCTCAGCCCCGAGTGTTGGCCCGATCGTGCGCACCTCGAGGATCTTCACCGGCAGTGGCAGGGAACCACCGCGGAGCTGCACCTCCAGGTCCCTGGCTTCTTCAGCGCTGAAGTTGCCTGTGATTGTGGCGGCTCCGCCGGTGATGCCGGCTGTCTTGAACTGGGGGCCGACACTGGCTTCACTGATGGCACGACCATCGAGAACAATGCCCAGCAGACGCCCTGTCCCTGCGATCGATTGCGTCAGCTCGGCGAATTTGCGGCCCCCCTCCTGGTTGAAAGAGAGGGTCACCTCCCAGCCAGGGGCATTCTGCTGCTGCTGGCGACCGGCGGTGACCAGATCCTTACCGGTGAGCGCTGCCGGCTCAAAGCTGGCCACAATTTTGCTGTTCACCTTCTCCAGCAACTGTTCAAGCTGCTCGGTTTCGGTGCTGGCGTTTCCGGCAAGACCCAGGGCCTTCTGGGCAGCAGCCAGCTGTTCCTGATTGAGATCATCCTTGGCTGGAGCAAGGCCGCGCTGTTCCCGGTCCTTCCTGGTGCTGAGGATGGCGCTCACCTGGGCTCTGATTCCCTGCAGGCTGCGCATCTCCCCTTCCATGCCTGGTCTCTGAGCACGGAATTCGAGCAGGGCTGTGCTGCCAAGCACTTTGGCGGCACGGGAGGGATCCTGTTCACCGGGCAGTTGCAAGACGAGCTGGTTCTCGCCAATGGTCTGCAGGGTGGATTCGGCCACTCCGAGGCCATTGACACGGCGATCCAAAACCTCCTTCACCGCTTCCAGGTGTTCGGCTTTCACCTTGGTGATCGCACCAGCGGGCTGCACTTCAAGGGTCAGTTGGCTGCCGCCGCGAAGGTCGAGGCCGAGTTGCAGCGGGTAATTGATCAGAACGGCCGCCGCAGCGATCGCCAGGGCAAGGATGAGGGCGAACCAGCCCTGTTGACGCGCCATGGATTCAGAGCCCCTGTCGAACGATCTGTTGAGCGGCCTCAACAATCTGATGAGGCTGGATGATTGTGAGGTTTTCCATCTGACCGTTGTAAGGGGTTGGAATGTCCTGACTGGACAGTCTCACCGGTCTGGCATCGAGATCATCGAAGCAGTGTTCTGTGATCAGGGCGATCAATTCAGCTGCGATGCCACCGGTCTTCATGCATTCCTCCACCACAATCACACGGTGGGTCTTGCGGATGGAGCGGCTGATCGTCTCCATATCAAAGGGCTTGAGGCTGATCAGGTCGATCAGTTCCACCTGAATGCCATCGGCCTCAAGCTGTTCCACGGCATTGAGGCAGTGATGACGCATGCGTGAGTAGGTGAGGATCGTCAGATCCTTGCCTTCTCGCACCAGATCCGCTTGATCGAGGGCGCAGACGTAATCACCTGAGGGCAACGTTTCCGTGAGGTTGTAGAGCAGGACATGCTCGAAAAACAGCACCGGGTTGTTGTCTCTGATGGCGGCCTTCATCAGCCCCTTGGCATTGGTCGGTGTGCTGCAGGCCACGATCTTGATGCCTGGAACGGCATGGAAGTAGGCCTCAAGCCTCTGGCTGTGTTCGGCACCAAGCTGACGCCCCACACCACCGGGGCCGCGCACCACCGTTGGAATGGTGAAGTTGCCGCCACTGGTGTAGCGCAGCATCCCCATGTTGTTGGAGATCTGGTTGAAGGCCAGCAGCAGGAAGCCCATATTCATGCCTTCGACGATCGGCCGTAGCCCCGTCATCGCGGCGCCTACGGCCATGCCGGTGAAGCTGTTTTCAGCGATTGGGGTGTCAAGCACCCTGAGCTCGCCGTATTTCTCGTAAAGGTCTTTGGTGACTTTGTAGGAGCCACCGTATTGGCCCACGTCCTCTCCCATCACACAGACGTGAGGATCACGGGCCATCTCCTCGTCGATGGCTTCTCGTAGTGCATTGAAGAGAAGAGTCCCTGCCACGGCGTTGCTGCAAACCCGGCTTTGCCGGGGTGAGTGGCCAAGCTATCTCAGCTTGTGTTGATTCAGCCGCCGGCAGCGAAGGTGGAGAGCAACAGTACGGAGAGCAGCAGGCCTGGACAGAGCAGCAGAACAAGCTGACCGAGATCGTGAGGTGTCATCAGGGGAGCGGCCCCTGAGCCACCCAGTTGAATTACGTGTGAACGCTAGGTCGATTCCGGCTGCTTGCCAGTGAAGAGACTGCGAAGAAACAGCAGGCTCAGCCCCAGACCCACAAATGCACAGCTGAAGGTGGCCAGGAAGCTGAGGCCGATGACCAATGTCTTCATCGCCACGGCGATGTTGGTGGCAATCCTGGAGCTGTAATTGGGGGGGTGGAGCATGAAATAGGTCACAACCCGCTGACTCACTCCGAGGGCAAGCCATGCCAGCAGGCCACTGGTCAAAGCACCGGAGAGGTAATTCAGTGGACCTTTGCTCGGCTTGGCGGGATCTTGTTCCGTTGGCTTGGCCTCAGCTTTTGGTTTGGCCTCAGCTTTGGGTTGGGATAAGGCCTCCGGTTTGGAGTGCTGCTCTTGATCAGTCATCCCTCCAGCATGACGCCCGTGGAACGGAGCCTGCAGCACCAGCTGCTGAGGCCGGCAGCGGCAAAGCTCTGGTGATGGTCCGCCAGAACCGCATTGGCCGTGTCCTGATCGGGGAAGAGGGCAAAGCAGCTGGGACCTGATCCGCTCATGGCCACGGCAAGGGTGCCGGGCAGATCATTGAGCAGCGCCAGGGCCTGCTGAACCGCCTTGGTCTCGGGGGCCACAACCCTCTGCAGGTCGTTGCGCAGCGGTGGCGGATCTGCTGGCCGCAAGGGATCAAGCCAGGCCGCATCCCTGAGGGCCTGACGTTGGGATTCAAAGTTGTGTTCCTCGAGGTATCTGGCTTGATTGCGTTGCCGAAAGCGCCCATACGCCCAGGGTGTGGAGACACTCACTGAGGGATCCTTGAGCAGGATCACAGCCATCGGCTGCTCAACCCTGGGAAGCGCTTCCAGCAATTCTCCCCGCCCGAAACAAAGCTGGGTTCCGCCTGCCACGCAGAACGGCATGTCTGAACCCAGATCAGCGGCCATGGTCTCCAATTGCTTCGCTGTGAAACCAAGATTCCAGAGAGCATTGAGCCCAACCAGTGCAGCGGCACCATCACTGGAGCCACCGGCGAGGCCAGCACCGATCGGGATGCACTTCTGCAGGCTGATCGAAGCGCCGAGATCGCTGAATCCGGATCGCTGCCGCAACAGCTTTGCTGCAGCAACGATCAAGTTGTCTGGGCCGG
>DASCPR010000093.1:0-6524 GCA_036012625.1 Prochlorococcaceae cyanobacterium Fu_MAG_50 | reverse complement strand
TGAGCGCAACCTGCAACTCCTTGGCGAGGAAATCCACTACATCCGCCGCGTGCTGCGCTTACGGCCCGGCCAGAGCGTGGCGTTGACAGATGGAGAAGGCTCTCTCTGGGAAGCCAGGATCACTGAGGGGCAAGGGTTGCAGCTGAGCAGTTCAGTAAACGAGCCGATCAGCAAACAATCACGCCCAAGCCCTCAGCTCGGCCTTGCCGTTGTGATGGCTAGACGGGGCATGGATGAGGTGATGCGCATGGGCTGTGAACTGGGTATCGATGTCTTCCAGCCCTTGCATTCCTCAAGATGCGCCCCCCAGGCGGAAGATCGTCCATCCCGCTGGCAGACGATCCTGCGGGAAGCCGTTGAGCAATCTGAACGTCTCTGGAGCCCTGAACTGCTTGATGTTGAGCAGCTCAGCTCTTGGTGGCTTGCCAAGGAGCCCAGCATGAACTGCGCTATTGCTACGACCCGTCGCCAAGACCTCCCTGATCTGCAGAAGTGGTTGGCGGAGCTGAGCAATGCAGCTGCACCGATCTCGGTGGTGATTGGACCGGAAGGTGGCTGGACTGCAGAGGAGGAAGCCGAGGCTTCCCAGGCCGGCTGTCAGGCCGTTCACCTTGGTGAATTGATCCTCAGAACCTCCACTGCCGCAGTTGTTGCTGCTCAGACAATGGTGGCTTGGAGGCGTTCTCAGCAGCCGGGCTGTTGAGACATTCTTTTTGCCTTGCCTTGCGAGGCGCTCTGTTCAAAAGCGTTGCATCACCGTTGCATTGGTCACATCTATGCCATAACTGAAGAGCGTCATCGTCTGACGTTTTTGAGAAACCCTTAGCCCTGGGGTGCCCCCCGGGGCTTTTTGATGATCAGAGCCAAAATCAAGCCGAAAGCGCATTGATCAGTGCCTAAATTGCCTTGATTTAGTTTCATTTAAGCCTAAAATCCTTCGATGCTTGTGATGTGCTTGTGGCATGGTTGTGACCTGTCTGCGACCTATTTGCGACCTTGCTGCGACCTGATTGCAACGTGTTTGTGAAATATTGCCAGCAGTATTTCGAGCTTTCTTTGGTATGGTTGCGATCAAACTGCGATCAAACTGTTAGATTGAGAACCCAGGCAAGTCGGCTTTGTGATCAATTTAGCCGCATGGATATTCGATCAAGTTAATTTGAGTGACACCTAAGTGTTGATAGGTCGATCACAGCATCGCCGTTCTCTTCTCAAGCCGATGATCAGTCTCAGTGTCTGAAGCTATTTCCTTGTTGCCGGCTTGGATCTAGTGCCTAGTGTTCAGTGTCTAGTGTTCAGTGCTTAGCTGATGATGATTCTGATCTGAATGAAGCGGATAGCACGCTTAGATCTTTCTCTGCTCAATGGCTTGCGCAAGCCTATTTGCTGCCTCAGCAAGCTGCAGTTGTGGGTCTGGCTTTTCTGGTGTTGCTTCCGCTGCCAAGGTCTCCTCTACCTCGGCTTTGCGCTTGAAGTTCTCAAGGGATTGCACGAGTACAAACACAACAAAAGAAATCAAAATGAAGTTAATCACAGCAACCAGGAGTTCTCCTGCAGGCCACTCGCCAATTTGCTCAATATGCAGCCTGGTCATCAACGGATGCAGTAATTTATCCGTGAGGAAGGTCACCAGTGCATTCACAACTTTGCCAAAGGCACCGCCAATAATAACGGCAATGGCCAGATCAACAACATTGCCCTTGTTTATAAAGGATTTGAAATCTCGAATGAAATTAGATGCACGACGCCGTGAAGACATGCTTTTTGGGAATGGCTAGAATTTATAAATACACCCTAACGCTTGCTTTGGCCAGTAGCTGATCACCTGTTAACTATCTTTCGAGTATTAAAATAAGGATTCAGCGTTTGAAAAGTTCATCAGCCATCTGTTTGAAGCCCTTGATGTCTGCACCGGGTTGGCGTCGACGTGGGCTGATTGCGTTGCCGGGGGTTAGTTTCTCAGGAGCATAGGTGGCCTGAATCTGCTCCGGTTGTGCTTCCAGATCAGAGGCAAGCTGAGCAGCAATTTCATCGGCAACCTTTGCACTTTCCTTCTCATCCCTCTCTGGGGATTGGGGCTGAGGGGATGTGGTTTCGGTTGCAGGGGTCGGTTGGGCCTCTTGCGTTGATTCCTTGGTTTTTGAGGCTGAAGGCTTTTTGGCTTGGAATTTTGCTGGTGATTGTTGCTTTTGCTTTGGTTCAGAGGCAACAGGTGCTGGCGGCGGTGTGGGTGTTGAGACCGACTTCGGAGCAGTTGCTACCTCTATTTTCTCAGCCTTCGGCTCTGCCGGTTTCTGTTGACCTAGCAAGCCCAGAACACTGGCGCCAAGTAACACCACCAGCAGGACAATCACGCCGCCGACTACACCGGCGATCGGGTTGATGATGCGTCCGACAAGCAGGCCGCTACCAAGGGAGAAAAGCAGCGCCCCAGCGATGATCCCAACGGTGCGGAGCAGTGATTGGTCAGCCTGGCCTTCGTTGCCAGCGGCGGCTTGCTTTGCGGCAGAAGCTTTTTGAGCTGCTAATGGGGCAGCCTTAGATGTGGCTACAGGTTGGGCAGTGAGCTCAGGCTTGACAGTCTCGACTGGCTTGCTCACCTCAGCCGGCTTGCTGCTTTCGCCACTGAGATCGAGAAAAAAGGATTCCTTGGGCTTCAGCCGTTGCTGGATCTGATTCAGCACCATGGCTTTTTCCATTGGTCGATTCAACTCATTATCCGTGCTAATGGGCTTCTCTCCGCCGATGCTTAGGGCAGTGCAACACAGGCTGATGCTGCTGCCCACCCTGAACCTGTCCGCCTGGCTATGGGCATTTGCGCTGAATGGCCTTTTGATCAGCCTTGCGCAGCGGCTGCCCCTGCTCACGTCTGCCGGCTGGATTCATGCCGGAATTCTTGGCACGATCCTCTGGGGTTGCCTCGGCTGGCGGGGTTGGCTTGCTGTGGTTGTTTACCTCAGCCTTGGTTCGCTGGTCACCCGTCTAGGCATGGCGGAAAAGCAGCGCAGCGGTCTGGCCGAAGGCCGTGGAGGGCGTCGTGGACCGGAAAATGTCTGGGGCTCAGCTGCGACAGGTGCCGTGTTAGCGATGTTGATCGGAGCCGGTATCGGTTCGGTCCCCCTGCTGCAGATCGGTTTCGCCGCAAGCTTTGCCGCCAAGCTTGCGGATACTTTCGGCAGTGAGATCGGCAAGCGATGGGGACGCACCACGGTTCTGATCACCTCTTTGAGACCGGTGCCGGCTGGAACGGATGGAGCGATCAGTCTTGAGGGCACCGTTGCCAGTGCCCTCGGCAGTGTGCTGATGACGGCCGTGATGGTTGGACTTGCCCTGATTCCCTGGGGCCTGGCGGCCGGGATCGTTGCAGCTGTGGGCCTACTGGCCACCCTGCTGGAGAGCCTGCTGGGTGCGCTGGTTCAGAATCGCATCGGCTGGCTGACAAACGAGCTGGTCAATGGGCTGCAGACGTTCGCGGCTGCTTTGCTTGCGATTGCTTTCGCCGGGTTTGTGGATGCTCCCTTTCAGGTGCATTGAATCTCCTCATTCCCTTGAGCTGTTCCAAGCTGGAACTGATGGCACGCCGAAGCATGGCTTCGTGGATCCCCTCCTGATGTGATAGTTGGCGAAGACTGATTCCCTTGATGTAGTGAGCATCAAGCCAGCGCTGCTGCTGAGGCTCCAACCTTTGCAGGTTCTCTCTTAACCAGAGAAGTTGCTGGTCAGCTTCTGGCTCAGGATTTGAACCAAGCTGATCAATGCGGGTCTCTGCCTTTTGCTGATCTTGACTCTCAAAGGCCGAAAGCGGTGAATCAAGGCTGATGATCTGCGTTTGCCAGTGAGCTTCAACGGCTTGTTGCCAGCGTGATTTGCTCACACCAAGTGCACTGGCCAGGGATTCTTCACTGAGCTTGTCGAGACCCTGATGCTGCTGTGCTTCCTGGAGGCGCATCCCACGGGCATGCAGGTCTCTTAGTCGCCAGGGCACCCTGATCGAGTGCTGGCGATCACGCCTGAAATGAAGGATTTGCCCCTTCGCTCGAGACATTCCATAACTGCTTACGCGAAAGCCGCGATCTGGGTCAAATTTTTCCATCGCCAGCAGGAGGCCCAGACGGGCTTCCTGTACAAGGTCGTCGAACTCACCACTACCACGCCCTGCCAGCTGTCTGGCCGCATGATGGGCAAGACCAAGATGATCGAGCACGGCCTGATTACGCTGCTTGACATCCTTCTCCAATTGGGTGCGCCTTTCCCTGTACTGAGTTTTCGGTAGGTCATTGCATTTGAACGAGCTCGCCTTCTCGGGGATTGAATATGAAGATTGATCCATGATTGAGATCCAATGATCTCTTTAACCATTGAACAAATGGGCTCAATAAGCAACACTCAAAGGGGTGAAAAGGTCTAACCCTTTTGGGTGAGAGATTTGAATTTGATGGGTGTTGACGTTCGTTGCCCCGGTGAAGTTATTCGTGGAAGGAAAGGCCATGTTTTGGTTAATCTGAGTGCTGTCAGTCATCGATGTAAGCAGTATCTTTGCTGGGCTGAGGTTATCAAGTCCACCAATTGTTGGCCTAGGTAAAGCTTGGACTGAAGGAGGATCGCCGGTGATTTTTTGACAATTTGTTTTGAAATTCTATGTTTGGATCTGTCTATTGAATTCACATTCCTATATACATTTGAATGCAATGACCATCAATGAGGCGGGCTTCTGAATGGATGATATGTTTTGGTTCGGTACGAATATTGGGATTCTAGCTAAAACTAAATCAGTTTTAAAAATGTTCTGAAAGAGCTGGTGAATCGGTGGATACTCTTCGTTTATCCTTCGGGATCACCTTGGCCTTGGTCTGATCGCTTGCTAGCACGATGTTCGGCTTTGATGATCATTATGGATGTATATTGGCGTGAATAATTGAAACTTCTAATCATTTGAAAGGCTTTCTGCTGCTTCCATCTCAAGGCAACTGTCGCAAACTATACGCAGGAAATACCAACGGTATGCTAAAAATAATACCGTTCAGAAGAGGTCTCGCATGTACATCATGCACTGGTCATTTAAAACTGGTTTTCACGAAAAAGCTGCTCGTAAATTCCTGGCCACTGGTGCACCTCTGCCTGCGATGAAATCCTGGCAGCGTTTCCATGCGCCTGGATCTATTGAAGGGTGGATTCTTGTGGAAACGGATAATCCAGGTGACCTCTATGAACATGCTGCAGAATGGGCAGAATATCTCGACTGGGAAGTCACGCCCGTGTTCACCGATGAACAGGCAGGTCCTCTGATCGCAAAGGTCTATACCTGACAATCGACTCGAAGTAGGAGATCCAAGCTTCAAATTCAGTACATGCTCCATCATTCTGGAGCATTTTTTTTGGTTTCAAACAGAAATTTTCCGCTGATTATTGTCTATGTTTATCAAAATATTCATTGTATATTGATTTCTAGTTATAAAAGTATTCTTGCCGCTTCTGGGAACAAGCTATGCGATCTTTGCTGCCCAAGGGCTAAGAATGGCTTGTTCTTAAAGATGGCTGATACTGGCTTGATACTCTTTTTTGCTGCAAGGTCTGTTTGATGAGCACTCTATGACTTATCGATTGATTTGTTCAAAACTCAACGCAGAATTGACTTGCTTTTGCGAATACCGATAAGCAGCTAAGAGTCCTAAAGCTTGTGAATTCTGACGTACGTTGAAGGAAGATGGATCCTGAATTGAAAATCCTACTTTTGTAGGATGTGCTTAAGGTCTTTTGTTGATTATAAATAAGATCC
This sequence comes from Prochlorococcaceae cyanobacterium Fu_MAG_50, assembly GCA_036012625.1. GTDB lineage: Bacteria > Cyanobacteriota > Cyanobacteriia > PCC-6307 > Cyanobiaceae > DASCPR01. Next base: position 748 of record DASCPR010000093.1, on the reverse strand, counting down.
CAACCACAGCTTCGCTATTAAGGTTATGTCTACGTCATTCGATCAAATTCTGCTCTGGCCAACAGATGATGTGGTGATGCTCACCGGCACTGAGGTTGGAATCTATGGTGTTCACCATGGTGCTGCGTTAGGTCAGACACTAAGGGTGCAGATCCGTCATCTGGACAGCGACCTCTACTGGCGGCCCGATGGAAGCTTAGGCGAATCAGCTGATTACATCGCATCAGTGGTAGATGGTTCAGGTCACTGGCGTCTTTTGCACACTCCCATGCTGCCAGGAAGCTATGAACTTACAGTGCTGGCAGATGATGATCAAGGAAACAATATCGTCCGTACCGGGGAGTATACGGTTATTGGAGAGGCGCTTGTCGATTTACTCTCAAGCAATAACGAACAGATTCCAGAAGCTGAGAGTAGTAATACTACATCGATAGATTTGAGCACTGGAACGATTGAGACCAGCCCTACAACTCATCAACCAATTCATAAAGTAGCTGAGATTGAGGAACTTGCAGCTGCGGGCTTCATCCTGATGGAGCCCGGGGATGATCTGGGTGTGCCAAGCAGTGTCAGTGGTGAACGACTGAAGCCCCTTGTAAGCTCAGATTTTAATCGACCAATTCCCTCAACAGAAAGTTGGAGTTCAGTTATATTTAGTAAGTTTGATGATCAGTTTTCTGCACCCCTTTATCTTCACCCGTTGCAGGTAAAGATCGATGAGCAAGGATTCCAATTTGGAGCAGCAGTA
>DASCPR010000092.1:0-3069 GCA_036012625.1 Prochlorococcaceae cyanobacterium Fu_MAG_50 | reverse complement strand
ACCTATCGCGGTCACGAGTATCAGAAGTGATTGATAGGGGCTGTGTCACCTCTGATGCAGCCAACCCTGAACAATCACATCCCAAAGCCCCGTTGATCGGGGCTTTTTTAATGCGTAGAAGACGACCCCCTGAGCACAAACTCAGGGGGTCGTTAACAGCTGGTTTTCAGCGATGAAGAAAAAACTTAATGAACAGGCTTAATGGATTTTGGTTCAGCCTTTGCCACTCCTTCAAGCGCAGCGTTGCTGGGTGTGCTTGTCGATGACCCAAAGGAGAACAACAATAATGGGGATATGCATCAAGGCACCAACAACGACCCATAAATCCGTGTAAGCCATTTTGCTTTTGGAAACTCAACCTTGATCCTGAATCCCTATTCGCAGCTTGATAGCCGATCACCTGACACTGTCAACATACGTCACAGAACACATGTGACCGTGAATTAAGCACCAGCCTCCGTGGAGCTTGAAAACGCAGCCTTGCTGCTGAAGCAATTCAAGGGGCGAGTCGCTCGATGCACCAGTTCTGTCGCTGTTCAGCTTGCTGCTTTCGCTGATAGCTGAATCGATCGTGGAGCCGCTTCTCCCTTCCCTGCCAGAATTCAAATTCCAAGGGCACCACCCGATACCCACCCCAGGCCTCTGGCAGAGGCACCTCTCCATTGGCAAAGCGGCGTTTGATCTCCTGCCACTTCATTTCGAGAATGCTGCGGGAGCTGATAACCCCACTCTGCTGAGAGACCCAGGCTCCAACACGACTTTCAAAAGGGCGGGAGCTGAAGTAAGCAAGGGATTCAGCTGTGCTGATCCGTTCTGCAGGCCCGAGGATCATCACCTGTCTCTCTAGCTCATACCACGGGAACAACAGGCTCACATGGGGATGAGATGAAATTTCCTGCGCTTTTCTGCTGGCGTAATTGGTGAAGAACACAAAGCCTCGTTGATCAAAGGCTTTGAGCAGCACCGTGCGGCTGCTGAGACGATGGCCATCAGACGTGCCAAGCACCATGGCGTTTGGCTCCTGCAGTTCAGTGGCGATGGCCTGCTCGAACCAGCTTCGGAATTGCGTCACTGGATCGGGATCGAGATCGGCTCGCCGCAGACTCGACTGCTGATAATTCCTGCGCAGGGCTGCAATGTCCTGATCAGCGGAGCTAGAACCCATAGCAGAAAAATTATGAAGGTTGTTGCGCATGACAAATCGCAGGAGGCTCAGGGCTGGGGAAAGCTCCGCATCCGTTCCATAGGCTTATGGCCAAGGAGTGGGATTCTGCTGTTGAAACAGTAGAATCTTATCAAGTGTCTAAGGTAATGATGGCGTCGATATAGTTAACTATTTAGTATATATACGACGAAATTACAATCGTTTGTTGACTTTCTGAACTTGTTAATTGTTGGTATGGCTTAATCAATCGCCTGGTGTGGACGGCAGTGTTCATCCAGTGATGAATCCTCAAACCAATTCTGAGGTTTCGTAAAAATATCCGTGAGTAGGGCTTCTCTTGAGCCAGCATCTGGTTTGTATCCATACTCCCAGCGAGTCAGAGGTGGCAAGGACATCAGGATTGACTCTGTTCGACCGTTGGTTTGCAGTCCAAAGATCGTGCCCCTGTCCCAGACCAGATTGAATTCCGCATAGCGTCCACGGCGATAGAGCTGGAACTGACGTTCTCGATCTTCATAGGCTTGATGCTGGCGTTTCTCGACGATCGGCACATAGGAGGGCAAGAAGGCCTTGCCGCAGGCCTGGGCCAGGGAAAAGAACTGCTCCCAGCTTCTTGGCTTTTGAGCCAACTCCTTGGAAATCGCCGCAGCAGGCCCATTTGGATCCTGACCCTTGTAAAGAATCCCTGAGCTGTCTTGATAGTCGTAGAAAATCCCGCCTATTCCTCGGTTCTCATCTCTATGTTTGAGGTAGAAATATTCATCGCACCAAGGCTTGAAGACCTTATAGAAATCACTGCTTACAGAATCGCAGGCTTTTTTGTGTTCCCGATGGAAGTGACGGGCATCTTCTAGATAGGGGTAGAAAGGAGTGAGATCAGCTCCACCGCCAAACCACCAGACCGGACCAGCCTCAAAGTAGCGGTAATTGAGGTGAGTGGTGGGTAAATAAGGGTTGCGAGGGTGAAGCACCATCGAGGTGCCGGTGGCAAACCAGGGGTGTCCCTTGGCTTCAGGGCGATGATTGAGGATAGACGGAGGTAATTCTTTTCCGTGAACCTCGGAGAAATTAATACCAGCCTGCTCAAAAACCCGACCTTCACGCATCACTCTGGAGCGTCCACCGCCACCTTCAGGGCGCTCCCAGGACTCCTCCATGAAGGTGGCTTCGCCATCAAGTCGTTCGAGCCCTGCTGAGATCTCTTCTTGGATGCTCAGAACCAGCTGACGAGCTCGGTCCCGAGAATTTGCAGGCGGCAGGGACTCGGAAGTGCCCTCAACAGTTGATCTGGTCTCTCCGGTTGCTATTTCCATGTCGTTTGTGCCTTGATCATGAGGAGAGCATGCCATGGGGACGGTGCACTTGACATGCACTGCATCCGGTTGAATGAACTATAATATCACTTTATCGTTAGCCTGTTCTTTAATTTACAATTTTCTACTATTTCTATTTATCTTGAGCTTATGTATTACACATTAACTCACTGAACCTTCAATAGCTCACGGACCCTTCCATGTCTGAGCCTCAGGATTTCTCCCTTCTCCATGCTCCTGCAGGCCAGCTCAGTTCCGATGGGCAGTTGCGTGAAACAATCTGCGAGCGTTGGGATCGCAAGGGGGGAAATTTACCCCTCTGGCACCTCCCCCCCCGAGCTGGTGCAGAGGTTCGAACAGGCTGATCCAATCTTTGCGGCAATCATAACCGAGGATCCATCTGTGATCATCTGCTTGCAGCTTCGATTCGGTGGCGAGATCAGCCGCATCTATTTATGCATCGATCAGCTTTGGCAGCAGGTCAGCGCGCTTCCCCCCAAAGCACCTTTGACAAAACTTGAGCTAAAAGATGGCGTTTCTTGCAAAAAGGTTCAGAAAGAGCTTTTCACGTCCAGTCCAGTCCAGTCCAGT
>DASCPR010000091.1:0-2505 GCA_036012625.1 Prochlorococcaceae cyanobacterium Fu_MAG_50 | reverse complement strand
GTGGATATCATCCCGGCGATCTTTGCTGGCGCCTCGATGACGGCCACCAGCATCGGCATCACCGCCAGTGTTTTCGGAGAACTGGGATATCTCAAAACCCGGGAAGGTCAGATCGTGATCGGTGCGGCGGTTCTCGATGACATCCTCGGCATTGTCATCCTTGCTGTTGTTGTCTCCCTCGCCGCCGGCGGTAGCCTCGCCATCGCACCGATCGTCAAGCTCTGTGTTGCAGCGTTGGTGTTCGTGGCTGCGGCCCTTGGTCTGAGCCGAACGGCTGCGCCTCTGTTCGACAAAATGATCGAACAACTCAAGGCGCCAGGGGCAATCATCGTTGCCTCCTATCTGCTGCTGGCTCTCTGTTGCTTTGCGGCCACGGCGATTGGCCTGGAAGCGGCCCTGGGAGCCTTTGCCGCTGGTCTGATTCTGAGCAGCTCCAAGAACAATCACGCGATTCAGCAATCCGTGATTCCCCTGGTCACACTGTTCGCCACGGTGTTTTTCGTCTTGGTTGGTGCGGGGATGGATCTCTCGGTGATCAATCCTTCCGATCCATCCAGCCGCACAGCCTTGGTTGTAGCCGCGTTCCTGTTTGTGGTAGCGGTTGTGGGCAAGATCATTGCTGGCTGGGCCATCGTCAGCGATAAACCCACCAACCGCCTCGTTGTGGGCCTGGGGATGATGCCCAGGGGTGAGGTGGGCCTGATTTTCCTTGGCCTGGGCACGGCTTCCAACCTGCTTTCACCTTCCCTGGAGGTGGCCATTCTGCTGATGGTGATCGGCACAACGTTCCTGGCACCGATCCTGCTGCGGCTGGTGCTCAAGGGAAAGCCACCCGAGGATGGCAATCGGGTGCCTGATGAGTATGCGGCTGATCCTCTGGCCTCAGATCCCCTGGCCTGATCACACCCCCTATTGCTGCATTCAGCACAGCATCTCTGCCACTGCTGAATGGTCTGCAAGGCTTGAGCCCCACGAGAAACTGCCTAGCATCGCCCAACAACCTGCTGATCAATTAGGTGATCTCTGATCCAGCCACAGAGTCCACTACCGCCTGGAATTACGACGGTCATGGGGTGCATTGCATCAGTTCGGCTCCGGCGGATGGCGCTGGTGTTGAACGGCCGGCGATTCTGCTTGTGCATGGTTTTGGCGCTTCAACGGATCACTGGCGCCACAACATTCCGGTGCTCTGCGCCAGCCATGAAGTGCATGCCATTGATCTGCTTGGATTCGGCCGCAGTGCCAAGCCTGAGGGCTTGAACTACGGCGGCGAGCTCTGGCGAGATCAGTTGGTGGCCTATGCCCGTGAACGGATCAGGCGTCCGGTGGTGATTGTGGGCAATTCACTGGGGGGCTTTGCGGCCCTTGCTGCAGGGGCAGCCCTTGAGGATCAGGCCGCAGGGGTGGTGCTTCTCAATGCAGCGGGCCCGTTCAGCGATGAACAGCGCCAGAAAAAACAGGGGTTCTGGGCAAAAACACGTCGCTCCATGGTCAGCGGCCTGTTCAACAATGTTGTGACGCAGCGCTTGTTGTTCGAGAATCTGCGCCGCCCGGCGACGATCCGGCGCACCCTCAATCAGGTTTATATCGACAAAACCAATGTGGATGATCAATTGGTGGAGTCGATCCTGAGGCCCTCCAAGGATCCAGGCGCGTTCGGGGTTTTTCGCACTGTTTTTGATATCCCCAAAAGCAAGCCTCTGGATGAATTGTTTGCGGAACTGAAGTCTCCCTTGCTGTTGCTCTGGGGGATTCATGATCCCTGGATCAATGGCGTTGGCAGGCGTGAAATTTTTCGGCGTTATGCACCCGCCGCCACCAGCGAAGTGGTGCTGGAGGCTGGTCACTGCCCCCACGATGAGGTTCCCGATCAGGTCAATGCTGCCTTGCTGGATTGGCTGTTGGCCTTGAACAACAACCAAGGCAGCGGCAACAAGCCAGCTCACGGCTAGCTTCCAGCCAGCAGGACCCTTCCTCCGCATTGATGGTGATGACCCTCACACAGCACGAGACGCCTTATCCCCATTGGGAGTTTGTGCATCCAGACAGTGCTGATCGCCTCAGGGTTGTGCCGGAACGTGGCGGGTTGGTGACGGAGTGGATCTGTGGAGGTCGTGAGCTGCTCTATTTCGATCGCGAGCGGTTTAAGGACCCTGCCAAGAGTGTTCGCGGTGGCATCCCCGTGCTGTTCCCCATCTGTGGCGACCTCCCCGGAGATCTTCTGTCGCTTCCAGCTGGCGAGTTCAAGCTCAAGCAGCATGGCTTTGCCAGGGACTTGCCCTGGCAGTTGCAATTGCTTGCAGATCAGACGGGGATTCTGCTCAGCCTTGCGGATAACGAGCTCACCCGTGCTGTGTATCCCTTTGCCTTTCTGATTGAGATGGAAGTGCGTCCCCTCAGTCAGGCCCTGGCGATCACGATCAGGGTGCAAAATCGCAGCCCAGACAGCATGCCCTTCAGTTTGGGCTTGCATCCCTATTTCAATGTGATCGATCTGAACAGGGT
>DASCPR010000090.1:0-9501 GCA_036012625.1 Prochlorococcaceae cyanobacterium Fu_MAG_50 | reverse complement strand
GTCCACTGCATTACTGCTTGTGCAGATCAGATCACTCTGGGCTTTAACAGCGGCCGTGCAGTTGATGTAGCTGACCACGAAATGCTCTGGATGTCTGGCTCGGAAGTCTGCAAACTCCTGTTCTGGACAATCGTCAGCCAAGGAGCAACCTGCTTCGAGATCAGGCAGAAGCACAGTTTTCTCAGGGCTGAGAATCTTTGCCGTTTCACCCATGAAGTGAACCCCGCAGAAGACGATCACGTCTGCCTCTGTCGTTGCTGCCTTGCGAGAAAGCTCTAGTGAGTCACCGATAAAGTCGGCTACATCCTGAATTTCTGGTTCCTGGTAGTAGTGGGCCAGAACCACCGCATTGCGTTGTCTGCGCAGTGAATCGATCCCATCCAGCAGTTCCCCCCTGCCTGATGGAGCCTGCGAAGCCGTTGCTGTGGCTGAAACAACGGCCATCGTGACCAGTTGGAATGCAGGATGGTAACAGCCTAATCATCAGTTCTGACGGTTCTTCGTTTTGCCATCGCTGGAGATCTCCATGGATCCTGGTCTGACGGTGATCGGGACCTGGTCGAGAAGCTGCAGCCCGATGCCCTGTTGTTTGTTGGCGATCTCAGTGAAGGAGATCTCAGGCTGATCAAGAACATCAAGCAGATCACTCTGCCCACGGCCGTGATCCTCGGTAACCATGATCGTGGCCATGATCCAAGTGGCAGGCTGCTTCAGACCCAACTGAGTCTCCTGGGCGAGCTTCATTGCGGCTGGGGTCTGCGCAGCTGGCTTCATCCGCCCGTGGCTGTTGTTGGCGCCAGGCCTTGTAGTGGTGGTGGTGGTTTTTCTCTTTCCAAGGCTGTTCAAGCCATTTATGGGCCGCTCACATCTCAGCAATCTTCTGACCGCATCGTCGCTGCGGCACTGCAGGCCCCAACGACATGGCCACTGGTGATCCTGGCTCATTCCGGACCCATGGGACTTGGTTCGAATGCGAACAGCCCCTGTGGTCGCGATTGGAAGCGCCCCGCCATGGACTGGGGGGATCATGACCTGGCCATGGCCCTCGACGAGATCAGGCTTCAACGTGTTCCCGATCTTGTTGTTTTTGGACATATGCACCATCAGTTGAAGCGAGGCCTTGGCTTTCGCCAGAGCTTTCATCAGGATCATTGGGGTACCGTTTATCTCAATGCTGCTTGTGTACCCAGGCGTGGAATTGATCAGTCTGGCCAAACTTTAATTCACCTTGCCTGGGTAGAGTTTGAGCATTCTCGTTTATGTCACGTCAGTCAGCGTTGGTTCTCTCTTGATGGTTCACTCGCCTTTCAGCAGACACTTTTTACCCGTAGTATTGATCTTTTAACCTGATCTCTAATCTCAATAATCATAGTCCCTCGTTAGACCCAATTCGATTGTCAATGAACAGCAGATAAGATCGTTACAGGCATCTGGAAATCCTATATAGAACAATTCAAGAAACATACAGTCCAACGATGGAATAAATTAGATAATCCAGATAGAGGAAGGCAGCTGATGATTCTTGTGACTTACTTCAGGAACTTACTGGATGTTCTGAATCTATTGGTTGCCTGGAGATTAGAGTAATGACTTAGTCCTCAGCAAAGTCCCTCTCCAGGCTTTCCAAGCTTGATCAAGTGCTTGTTTATTTGTGTTTGAGTAGCCATGGCTTTGGCCATGCGTCCCGGCAGGCTGCCGTTCTGATTGAGCTGCATCGTCTACGCCCTGATTGGCGTCTGGTTGTGAGTTCGGTTGTTGATCCGCGTTTTTTGCAACTGGCGCTTGCGGGTATTCCCTTTGAATCTAGAACCTGTCAATGGGATGTTGGGGTTGAGCAGGCCGATGCTCTCGGCGTTGATCTGCAGGCGACACTTCGATCACTCCAGCAACTTGAGCAAACCCTGCCTGAGTTGGTTGAGGCTGAGGCCGCCTGGTTGCATTCTCAACAGGATGATCTGCTTGTTCTTGCTGACATCCCGCCAGCAGCGGCTCTGCTGGCAGCCCGAGTTGGTGCAGCACTTGTCTGGATGGGAAATTTTGGCTGGGATGAGATTTACAGGCCCTATGGCCCTGAATTCCAGAGTTATGCAGATGACGCCTCTTTTGCCTACAGCAGCGGAGCTCTCTTACTTCGCTGTCCTTTTTCCCTGGAGATGAACTGGGGACATGCCGAAATAGAGCTCTCGCTGACGGCAGCACAGCCGAAGCCACTGCCCCTCGACTTTCAGAAGCAGCTTGAGAGCGATCTACGTCCCACTGTGCTTGTCGGCTTCGGGGGGCTGGGGCTTTCGATCAACAGTCAATTGTTTCAGCGCTGGCCGGATCATCTTTTCCTTCTCTTCCCACCAGCATCCAGGTTGAGTTGCCTGGCTCTGGAACAGGCAGAAAATGTTCTCCTGCTGCCCTCTTCGGTACGTTCCATCGACGTGATGCCGTTCTGTACACGTCTGCTCGGTAAGCCTGGCTTCAGCAGCTTCTCTGAAGCACTCAGTCAGAACCTTGGTCTGATCATTGTCGAGCGTTGTGATTTCGCCGAGGTCAGTGCTCTGATCAGTGGCCTTCGCCGCCATGGACACCATCGGATCCTGTCTCGTGAAGCCCTTGAGCGAGGGGAGTGGGAACTGGAACTTTCGCTCCTGGAACCTTCCCAGGGCAGATTGAATTGCGATGGGGCTTTGCGTGCTGCCCAGGCAATTATTCAGTTGAAGGCAGCTTGATAAGCAGGCCTAATCATTTTTAGACCAATGATCATGATCAGCTCGGGCTGCTTGAAGAAAGGCTTCTCAGCGGAAATCCATAGAAAATCAAAAAATATCGATTTAGCCAATTCCGCCACTGGCACACACTCCCTTGGCCCTTTCTGCTCTTTTCGTCAAAGTCTCGTCAATTGTTGATTTCCACATAATTAACAATGCCAGGAATACGGTTGATCCAAATCAAGGATTGGCCAGAAAATTTCTGAAACGAAGTTTCTTTGACCCTTATCTGGATCACATGATCTTTTCCTCCACGGTTGTTCGTAAAGTAATTTGTTCAGCCATCGCAGGATTCCTTCCGCTCACATCAGCGGCAGTTGGCGTTCAGGCAGCTTCAGTTCAACTGCCAACATTCGATTCAACGCAGCGTTCGATCAATTTAAGTGACCCTGAACAGTCGCCAACATCTGCACTCCCTTACATCATCACGCCCGAGCGTAGAGCCCTGCTGAATACGATCAGATATGCCGAGGGCACCTGGAAGAGAGGATTCAATATTGGTTACAGAGTGATGTTTGGAGGCGGTTTGATGCCTTCTCTCGATCGACACCCCAATCGGGTGATCTATTCCTCCCGCTATGCCAGTGCGGCAGCAGGGGCTTATCAATTCATGCCTTTCACCTGGGCCCTTGTCAAACGAAGCATTGGCGTTCAGGGCTTTGGACCTGTGGCTCAGGACCAGGGGGCCCTTTATCTGGTGCAACGCCGCAAGGCGCTCCCACTGACTGATACAGGTGTGATGAGCCCTCAGCTTGCAGCAAAACTGGCTCCGGAGTGGGCCTCATTCCCCACCCTGGCAGGACGCAGTTACTACGGTCAACCGGTCAAGCGATTCAGCCGACTGCGCAGTTTCTATAAGGTTAATCTTGCACAATTGCGGGAAATAAGAGATCAGAAACGCCAGGGACTCAAGGATGGTCAAAACTCCTCTGTTCATGTAAAGCCAATGATATGCACTGGCCCAGATATTCTCTGTGAGCTGAATCTTCGCTAAGCAATCACCACTGCATCAACCATAACTGCTATCATAAAACTTCAACATTTCTGATTGTTCAGCTCTATTCTTCTTGCTGGATTTTCTCCCCAACAGTGGCCTGGGCGATCAGATAGGCAGCAACAGCTCCACCGATGAAGCCCAAGCTGTTGTTCACGACTGGCAGCAGTTCCTGGGTACGCGTCAGCACAGGGGCCAGTCCAAATGCGGCGAAAAGCATCACCCAGAGAGGTGAAAGCATCAGCAACCAAGGCCAGGCAATCAACTCTCCCTGCTTGCGGGGATAGGCAGCAAATCCAGCGATCAGTCCGCCAAGCACTGAGGTTGTCAGGGTCCATAGCCACTGTTCCCGGGGAAGCCCCGGAACCACCTGGCAACCACCTCGTTCCAGACAGAGTTCAACTGCGCTCAGGGCATCGAGGATGGAGCCATCCTCACCGTGGTCCCGGACGTAGTACTGATTGCCGAATCTTGATTGCAGTTCGACCCAATACGTCCGTGGCATCAGGGCGAAGAAGGCATCGCCAACATTGAAGTTCAGCAGGTTTCCACCACGAGGGTCGGCAATCAGCAGCAGACTTCTTTCATCCAGACCCCAGAAATCCTTAACCGCCATGCCCGGTGTGCGTTCAAATTGGGTCAGGACTCTCAGTTTCCAGCCCGTCTTTGATTCGTAGTCATTCAATGATTCTTCAAGAGCCTCGAGTTGATTAGAACTCAGGGCCTTGGCCAAATCGATCACAGGGGTTGGTTGATCTGGAAGCAGCTCTGGATTGTTAGCGGCCAGGACAGGGCTGCTACAGAACAGGCAAAGCAGAATCGACAGCAGCCCAGTCAGTTGTTTTTGCCAGCGGTGTGCTCCCATGGGCCTGTCTCATTGAGAGCCATTCTCGCTAATGGATCGCTCCTCCGTGCCCTGTCCGGCCTGGCTTGCTGATCGGCTTGAACAGGTTGGTGGACCTGTCAGTTTCCAGCAGTTCATGGACTGGTCGCTGAATGACCCGGATCACGGGGCCTACGGCAGTGGGCAGCTGCGAATCGGTCCGGCAGGTGATTTCGTCACATCTCCGTCTCTCGGTTCTGATTTTGCTCAACTGCTTGCGGTGCAGGTGGCGCAGTGGTTGCTGCAGATTCGTGCCGAAAGCTCAGCTGAGCAAATTCTCACGCTCGTGGAGATCGGACCAGGCGAGGGGGATCTTGCGGCTGATCTGATCACAACCCTTGCTCAGATCCACCCAGAGCTGCTCGGGCAGCTGCAACTGGTTCTGGTGGAAGCGAATGCCGCCATGGTCGAACGTCAGAGAAAACGGCTTGCAGGCCTTCCCTCTGTGGTTGTGCAATGGCTGAGCCTTGCGGAGATGGCGGCTTCACCCGTCACCGGAGTGCTGCTTGCCCATGAAGTGCTTGATGCTCTGCCTGTTGAACGTCTGGTCTGGCGCGGGCAGCAACTCTTTCGGCAGGGCGTTGCCTTGATCAATACCGACCAAGGTGCTCAACTCTGCTACCGGGATCTGCCCCTACCCCCTGACTTGCGGGCTTCCCTTGAGCGTGGCTTGAATCAGTTCGGGGTCAGCTTTCCCCCGGAGTCCTCTCCAGATGGCTGGTGCAGTGAATGGCACAGCGGATTGGGGCCCTGGTTTTCCCAGGCAGCAGCAGCCTTGGCCAGGGGAACCTTGCTGGTGATTGATTACGCCCTTGAGGCCAGGCGCTATTACAGCCTCGCCCGTTCAAACGGCACATTGATCGCCTATCGGAATCAACAGGCCAGTGGCAATCTGCTCAGGGAACCAGGACTCTGGGATCTCACAGCCCATCTCTGCATCGAAACCCTTGTTGCTCAGGCCCTTGCCCAGGGTTGGTTGCTGCTGGGAGAGGTGCGGCAGGGACAGGCGCTGCTGGCCCTCGGTCTTGCTGAACGTCTTCATGCTCTGCAGGGGATGTCTGCAGAGCAATTGCCTCAGGCTCTGCAGCGACGTGAGGCATTGCTGAGACTTGTTGATCCGGCCGGCCTCGGGGACTTTCGCTGGCTGGCTTTTGAAATCGCCACCAGTCAGAGAACGATCAGCAGCTGCCGGTTTCTTGAGGAGCCTTCTCGCGAAGTTGATTCAGACAGACCCTGATCTCCTCCTCGCTGACATCGTTGCGGATCTCCACAGAGCCGATCGCTGTTGGCAGCAAAAAGCGAACTCTTCCATCCTGAACTTTCTTGTCCCCCTGAAGCGATCTCAGCACGGCTTCAGGGGCAAGATCAGGCCATTGACTGGGCAGCCCTGCGGCTTCGATCAACGCCTTCTGCCTGTCTGCTTCTGATCGACTCCAGCTTTTTTTGACAATGGCGAGTTCCCCTGCGGCGACCATGCCGATGGCAACAGCTTCACCGTGGAGCCAGGTGCCATAACCACAGAGGTTCTCAACGACATGACCAAAGGTGTGGCCGTAATTGAGAATGGCCCGGAGCCCACCTTCTCGTTCATCATCGGCCACCACCCTGGCTTTCTCTGCGACTGAATATTCAAGAATGCGCTCGAGAAGCCTGCCCTGAATTTCTGTCAGGGAAGCTAATGCTTCTGTTTGTTCAAGCAGCTCAAACAACTCAGGGCTACCGATCACACCGTATTTGATCACTTCCGCCATCCCGGCTCGGAATTCACGTTCTGGCAGGGTGTCCAGGGTTGTGGGATCGATCAGGACGAGCTTCGGTTGATGGAAGGCTCCGATCAGATTCTTTCCGCGTGTGTGGTTCACACCTGTCTTGCCGCCAATGGAGGCATCCACCATGGCCAGCAGTGTGGTGGGAATCTGTGCCACGGCGATCCCCCTCAACCAGGTCGCAGCCGCAAAACCCGTCATATCTCCAACAACTCCTCCGCCGAGAGCCACCATCAGAGAGCCCCGTTCAAGCCGGGCGTCGTAGGCCCGATCATGGATGAGGGTCACGCTGGCCTGGGTCTTCTGATCTTCACCGGCATCGATCACCAGCAATGAGGGCCTGAAGCCACTGTCTCTGAGACTGTTGAGGCAGCGATCGGCATAGGGCTGGGCGACATCGGGGTTGGAGACAACCAGAATCTTCAGCCCCGCCCTGAATCCCGCACGCTGCAATTCCGCTCCAATCGATTGCAGCGCCGAGGCTCCGATCACAACTTCATAGGGATTCCGCTCCAGGGCAACCGGTATGCGGCGCACTGCCTCGATTCCAGCAGTGGACATCAATCACCTGCTTGTTCTGCCCCCACTCTGCCGGGCAGAGGTGCATCACTCCAACTAGCCTCCCTGCACATCTCCTGTCGGTGCCATGGCAGTTCCAGGTCTGCCTCAGCCGCGCAACGCATTTCACAATGCTCTTGCGGCATGGGGGTTTCTATTCCCTGCGTTGCTTCTCCTTGGGCTTTCGGTGCTGGTCCCAGCCGTGATGGCGCTTGTGATGAGTTTCACCGAGACCGGCCTGGATGTTTCCGAACCCTTGAAATTCGTGGGTCTCGCCAATCTGCAGCGATTGAGCGTCGATCCGATGTTCTACCGGGTTCTCGGCACCACCCTCCTTTACCTAGTCGGTGTTGTCCCACCCATCGTCGTTGGCTCCCTGGCCCTCGCAGTGCTTGTCAACCGCATGCTTCCAGGTATTCATTTTCTGCGTGGAGCGTTCTACACCCCTGTTCTGGTCTCAATCGTTGTGGCGGCAATCGCCTTTCGTTGGTTGTATGCCGAAAATGGTGTGATCAATGGCTGGCTCTCTGCCTTGATCGGTTCCACATTCAGCCCGATCGGTTTTCTGAGCTCCCCTGTTCTTGCCTTGCCTTCGGTGATGCTCGTGACCTTGTGGAAGGGGTTGGGCTATTACATGGTGATTTTTCTTGCCGGTCTGCAGGGGATTCCAAAAGAGCTCTATGAGGCAGCGGAGCTGGATGGTAGTGAGGGATGGCGAAAGCATCTCGATATCACCCTTCCACTGCTTCGGCCCTATGTGACCCTTGTCGCTGTGGTGTCTTCGATTGCAGCAACGAAGGTTTTTGAGGAGGTTTTTCTGATGACCCAGGGAGGGCCAGCCGATTCGACGCGCACACTTGTTTATTACGTTTATGACCAGGCCTTTGCTGAGCTTGAGATCAGCTACGCCTGCACGGTTGGCCTGGCCCTTTTTCTGTTGGTGCTTCTGCTCACGGCCATCCGATTGGCGTTCGCAGGCGATCGAGGCCTGCTTTGAGCAGCGATGCTTTTGGCGATGGTTATCGAGATGTCATTGTTGATCGGTGCTCAACGGTTTGGTTCCCATGAGCAGCGCTCAGTTCCCGCTCCCAGCCTCTGATGCTCCGATGATCGGAGTTGTAGGTGGTGGGCAGCTCGCCCAGATGTTGGTTGATGCCGCGAGGCGAAGAAACATCGGCATAGCAGTTCAGACCGGTTCAATCGATGATCCAGCCGCTCAGCGGGCATCACGGCTTGTTCTGGGAGATCCTGCTGATGTTGAGGCCACAAAGGATCTGGTCAGGGGCTGTGAGGGGGTCACCTTTGAGAATGAATGGGTCAACGTTGAAGCTCTGCAACCCCTTGAGCAGCAGGGAGTGAGATTCAGTCCTCCCCTGGAATCTCTGGATCCGTTGGTCAACAAGCTGAAGCAGCGTCGGCTGCTCGATGACCTGGGAATGCCCTGTCCTGACTGGGTTCCCCTTGAATCCATTGATGCCGCTGCCCCCAGTCTTCCCGACCAGTGGGATTTTCCGTTGATGGCCAAGGCTGCCCACGGCGGCTACGACGGCAAAGGCACAAGGGTGATCCATTCCCTTGAAGAGCTCAGTCAGCTGATTGAAAGTATTGATCCCAGCGGCTGGTTACTGGAAGCATGGGTCAGTTATGAATGCGAACTTGCACTTGTTGTGAGTCGAGATCAGAAGGGACTGTTGCGAACCTATCCCCTTGTTGAGACCCATCAGACTCGCCAGGTTTGTGACTGGGTTCTGGCCCCTGCAGGTGTTGATCAGGATGTTGAAGCCATGGCCTACAACATTGCTGCATCCCTGTTGACGAAGTTGAGCTATGTGGGGGTTCTGGCGATTGAATTCTTCTATGGCCCCGCAGGCTTGCAGGTGAATGAAATCGCTCCGCGAACACATAACTCAGGTCATTTCACAATCGAAGCCTGCAGCAGTAGTCAGTTCGATCAACAGCTTTGTATTTCAGCCGGTCTACCAGTGCCTTCTACTGATTTTGTGGTTGCTGGAGCCGTGATGGTGAACCTGCTGGGATTGGCAGAAGATTCAGGGTTGTCTGTTGAACAACGTCTTGATGCACTACGTCAGTGTGATGAAGTGAACCTTCACTGGTACGAAAAGAGATCAGAGCAAAGCGGACGAAAAATGGGACATGTGACCGTTCTTCTCAAAGGCTGTGATATCGCCAGCCGCAAGCAGGAGGCAAGCATGGTGCTGGATAAGATTCGCTCCATCTGGCCGATGCCTGGCTCAGAAATGTATTAGATTCGCTGCGGACTGCTGTGTTGGTGACAGCCTTCTTCTAGTGCTCTGATCTGACTCTCTTTCGACTTGGGGAAACTGTCGTGCTGGTGCAGTAAACCGGCCATGTAGCCGGAAACGAATCCACACTTTGTCTCCCCTTCTGGTTCTTCCAGGTCGAACACTGGGGCTTGCACGGCACGGTGGTTCCACATTGATCAAATGTCATTACATCTGTAAGGCCAGTACATCTAGCCAGTGATTTCTTGCCTTTGTTGATATCATTGCGCTTCCTGTATTG
>DASCPR010000089.1:0-1779 GCA_036012625.1 Prochlorococcaceae cyanobacterium Fu_MAG_50 | reverse complement strand
ACGAGATCTGGCAGGCCTTTGCCGTGTTGCTGCCTGTGCGCTCTGTTGGTGTGATGGGCGACCAGCGCACCTACGCCTGGCCGATCGTGCTGCGTTGCGTCTCCAGTGAGGATGGGATGACGGCGGATTGGTCCCGGTTGCCGGATGAACTGCTCGAGCGCATCTCGAATCGCATCGTCAATGAGGTGAGGGGGGTGAATCGTGTGGTGATGGACATCACCAGCAAGCCGCCGGGAACGATTGAGTGGGAATAGTGAAGGGGTTGCTGAAGTGCTGGGGCTGGTGAAGCCAGCAGCTGCTCGATACCCTTGGCCATCGGAATGAACGTCCCTTGACTGCTGCTCAACAGGAGAACCAGCAACTGCAGCGCCGTCTGCAGCTCGACAGCATTCAGCTTTCGGGTAAGACGGTTTATCTCAACCCCTTTCTGTATTGGCGACGCTTTGACAGCAATACCGATCGCTGGCTGAGGGAACCAGGCCAGCTCGGCGAAGACCAGATCATGGCCAATCGCTTGCGCTTCTACCCAGAGGTGGATTGGACCTTGATGGAGGAGGAGGAACGCCAGTTCAAAGATGGTGCAGTGGAGATGTTTCTCAAGAGCCTTGAGCTGATCAGCACCTTTCATCCCGAGCTCTCCGCCGGCCAGTTGCTTGAGGTGGAACGCAAGATGGCGATCACCAAGAAGCGTTCCTTTGAACGCTGGGTGGAGAAATCACTGCGCAGACGCATCAAGGAAGAGTCTCGCGAGCGCCGCCGCTTTGACCGTGAGCGCATTTGGCGAACCTGGAGTGAATGGTTCAGTGATGCCACCACCCATAAGGCGATGGGGGCTGCAATCGCCTTGATTGTCTGCGCCGGTTTCGCCGGATGGTCCATGGGCGTTGCCAGGTCCTCCTGTCCAGCACTTTTGGTGCCTTCCCAGCAGACTGGAACTCCATAGATCTGCCTGCTGATGGCTGATGACCTGTTCGACAGCCTTCGCCTTTCGTTGATGCAGGAGGTGCTGCCTGTGGGACTGGCTGTGGTTGAGCGGGCCAGACAGGGGGGGGCACGCAAAGTTGCAGAAGCGTTCACAGAATCCGCGGATCCTCTCGAGGGGCTGCGTCAGGAAGGGGAGGAAGCTGCACAGTCCGTGCGGGAGAAACTGGATCAGGTGAGTCCTGGCTTGGGGAATCCTGTGATGTCCGTCAAGGTGGATGTGGATGATTCAGTGTCAGTGGATCCAGTGCCAGTGGATTCAGTTGTTGATGTTGATCCGCTCGATCCAGGGGAAGGGGATTCAATGAATCCAGGGGAGCCGCGGACTGAGCAGGAGTTGCTGGTGGTGCTGGAGCGGATAGAAGCACGTCTTGATGCTCTGCAGAGCCACCTCAGCGATGCAACAGCTGAGCGGCCAGACGAGGCAGCAGGAACAAACAGCTGAAGCCGATGACTGATCTGGGCAAGATTGGTCGAGCCAGTCAACGACATGCCGGTCTGCGTCAGCAGCCGCTGCTGCTGCTGGCCCTGGTGCTTCTGTTTTCTGCGGCGATGACAGCTCGCCTGGCCTGGTTGCAGCTGATCCAGGGGGCGAGATATCGCGAATTGGCGGATGAAAACCGGATCCGCCTGGTTCCCCGTTCACCCATCCGTGGTCGGCTGCTGGATCGCAAGGGACGGGTGTTGGCCTCCAGCAAGCTCACCTATTCCCTCTATCTGGAACCGCGACTGGTTGCCGATGCCAGTTGGCCGCAGTTGCGGGATCGTTTGGCTCGGCTGCTGAATCTCAAGCCGGAA
>DASCPR010000088.1:0-5193 GCA_036012625.1 Prochlorococcaceae cyanobacterium Fu_MAG_50 | reverse complement strand
GCTGCTTTGCACTATCTGGGAGACTTCATCTTCAGGCAAGCCTGCCTTTTGCAACATGCTAGCCCATGGGTATGAGTCGAAGTAAATATTGGCGAAGTCTACGGAAACAAATTCAGGACTTTCAAATCTGTTGCCTCCGTCTCCTGTGCTTGGTCCATTTGAGAAGTCAGTTCCCAGGATTGGCAAAAATCCATCTTCTCCAATTGTCGCCAATGATGAAAGTGGGAAGGTCTCAGGAACTAACGCTGAATGTGCTGTGTAGAGATTGAGTGATCCCTCGGAATAGGCTGTATGGCCTCCGTTGATCGATACATCGATGCGATCTCCACTGGAAAATGGATTGCTTTGATTCTGATAGTAAATGATTTGGCCTTCTCTGTTGCCAATGAAGGCATCTAGGTCTCCATCGGCATCGAGATCAGCGAATACCGGATGTGCAGCGTAGCGACCAACATCTGTGATTCCAAATGCATTGGTTAATGCAGATGCAAAGGCAGGCGCAACACTGGAACCGGTGTTTTCAAAATAGAGGGTATTTCCCTCACCATTGCCGATGAAGGCATCGAGATCTCCGTCGGCATCGAGATCGGCGAATGTAGGGCTGGCGTGAGGATAGGATTCAGCATCGCCAACAGACGTAATACCAAAGGGATTGCTGGAGGCTGTCGCGAAGGTCGGGTTGGACGATGAGCCTGTATTTTCGAAGTAGATCGTATTGCCATCATCATGACCGATAAAGGCATCCAGGTCTCCGTCGGCATCGAGATCAGCGAATTCAGGTGTGGCTTTGAAATCCACATTGGTAATCCCGAAGGGATTGGTTGAGGCTGCCGCGAAAGCCGGGGCTGCAGAATTACCAGTGTTTTGGAAATAGTATGTGTCGCCATAAACATTGCCGATGAAGCCATCGAGGTCACCGTCGCCATCAAGATCGGCAAATTGAGGGCTAGCGTATATGTCTACATTGGTGATCCCAAAGGGATTGATTAAGGCTGCCGCGAAGACTGGGGTTGAAGAGGTGCCAGTATTTTCAAAATAGTAAGTTGAACCTGCTCTGTTGCTGATCAAGGCATCCAGGTCACCATCAGCATCGATGTCGGCGAATGCAGGGTTTGCTTCGAGGCCAACATTGGTGATGCCAAATGGATCACTGGTGGCATCCGTGAACGAAGCTGGGTTTAGTGTTAGCGAGCTATCAATCAACCGTGCAGTGAGCGAGCCTGGAGTGCCGCTGAAGTTGTCGGCAGGTCGAAAGCGCAGCAGGGTGGTGCTTGCGAGATAAACAGCAGAGCTTTCGCTTAGGCCTGTGCTGGCGATGGATGTCCAAGAGCTGCCGCTATCAGCGCTGAATTGCCAGTCACCTTCCGTTGCAACTGATGAATTAGTCGTAATGGCGATGGCTTTGAGGGTATCTCCATCGCTATCTGAGAAGGAAGATGCGAACAGATTGGCGACGCTTGCCCCAGCCGGCGAGGCTGCGAAGCCGAATTCTTTAATGGCGGTGATGGTTGGAGGGCCGCTGGCAACGGGTGCGCTGTTGCTGATGTCATTGACGGTAAGTGTGACCGATAGTTTGGAAGTATGGCCGTCATCGTCAGTGATGGTGACGGAGAATGAATCGTTGCCGTTGAAGTCTGTGAATGGTGTGTAAGACCAGTGCCCAGATTCTGGATTGATGGACGCGGAGCCGTTGCTTGGATCATCTCCGGATTCGATCGAGAAATAACTGCTATCAGTTAAACCGTCTGCTAAATCTGTTGCATCCAGGTCGCCTGTGATCGCTTCGCTGCCTTGATCTCCAGAGCCTGTCATGTCTCCAGAAATGGTGGCGATGTCATCAACCGCATTGATGGATGTAGAGAGCGTTAGTTCCTCAGAAAAGAAGGAGTTGCTACCAGCATTGGTTGAAAGATCGATGCTGGAACCGCTGGGCAGTGATGGATTATTTTGGAAATACACTGTGTCACCGTTGGACGCTCCGATCAAGGCATCAAGATCACCATCGCCATCAAGATCAGCAAATTCAGGGCTGGAGTAGTCGCCAATATCGGTAATGCCAAAGGGCAGATTGGCTGATTCAGCGAAAGCAGGAACAGTGGATGAGCCTGTGTTTTGGAAATAAATAGTGTTGCCAGTGGACGCTCCGATCAAGACATCAAGATCATCGTCGTCATCGAGATCAGCAAAGACCGGGCTGGAGTAGCCGCCAATATCGGTAATGCCAAAGGGCAGATTGGCTGATTCAGCAAAAGCAGGAGCATTGGATCTGCCGATGTTTTGGAAATAAACAAGCTCTCCATAGTATTCACCGATAAAGGCATCAAGATCACCGTCGTCATCGATATCCGCAAAGACCGGATCGGCGACGAATCCAATATCTGTGATCCCAAAGGGATTGGTGACGGCGTCGGTGAAAGCAGGCACTGAGGCTGAGCCTGTGTTTTGGAAATAGATGCTGTGACCTTCTCGATTGCCAATGAAGGCATCAAGATCCCCGTCAGCATCGAGATCAACCAATTCAGGGTTGGCTTCGTCGCCAACATTGGAGATGCCAAACGGATTAGTAACTGCGGCCGCAAAGGCAGGGACTAAGGACGAGCCGGTGTTTACAAAATAGAGGGTATTTCCCTCAAAATTGCCGATGAAGGCATCAAGATCGCCATCAGCGTCGAGATCAGCCAATTTCGGGCTAGCTGCCTCGCCAACGTCAGTGAGGCCAAAGCTATTGTTGTTGCCAGATGCGAAGACTGGTGAGCCGATGTATGAGCTATCAATCAGGCGTGTGCTGAGTGACCCTGGAGTCCCGTTGAAGTTGGCGGCAGGCTGAAAACTCAGCAGCGTTGAACTTGAGAGATAAAGAGCAGTTGCATCTGACAAACCCGTAGTCGCAATCGTTGTCCAGTTACTGCCGCTATCGCTGCTGTAATGCCACACCCCTTCTGATGCAGACGATGCATTAGCGGTAATGGCGATGGCTTTGAGGGTGTCGCCATCAGCATCTGCAAAAGAAGAATAGAAAATGTTTGCAACTGAATCGCCAAAAATATATGTGGTGTCTTCTGAAGGAGCCCTCAGCAGCGATGTATTGTCGCTGGCCACAGGTGCGGCTGCTTCTACTGAAATCTGATAGCCATCAATGAGCAGGCTGTAATGATCGTTCTGAACATGTTCTGTCGATGCAACCTCTTCTCCACGAATCAACGCAGAGAACACAGCACCTTCATCACCTGGTGTATCAACAGCTCCATTGAGGTAAACATCAATGGCGTGGCCGAATTCCTCCAGCAGCACCGCTTCGATTGCCCCTGGGCTCGCACTTCTGAGCCATTCGGCATTCAGAAAAATCCTCTTGCCGCCATCAGCTGCTGCGCTGCTGTAAGCACCTCTGAGCCCTTGCAGTTGCTCGCCAGAGAGTATTTCAACCCCAATGCTGAATCCAGCGTTGAGCAAGCTTGCTCGCAATTGCCTTGCTGGTGGACTGTCAGTTGTGTCAAAGACCCTTTTGATCAGATCGGCGAAGCCCGCTTCATCAGTCGCCCATGTCCTGATTCGTTGCTGGGCTTGCTGTAGCAGCAGGTCTAGGTCAACTGCTGGCAGAGTCAGCCCGGGGAAGAGAAGCTTGAACACTAACTACGATGTATTCTTGTTGCTTACTTTACTGCTCTTTTGACAACCGATCAGAATGTGAATAATTAAAGCCATGAACGGGGCTGGCCATGGCTTGAATTGTCTGGCCTTACTTTTGTGACTTAGGCCAATAGTTGTTACTCGTGGTTTCTCCTTTTAGGGCTCTATGGCCTTGATGGTATTAGGTCCTGTCTTGTTTCTTCTTTGGGCCGCTCCTTGAAATAGATCACCGCTAGGTTGCCTGTCGGTGGAAAATATTCACTTTGCTGGCATTGAATCGCTGAAGTGAGCCTGCAGTTTTAAAGATCAACCCCAGAAGGCAGCAATTCATGGGGGCAATAAAATCTAAATTCATTATCAAGTGCTCATATTGTTTTGCAGGTTTCAAGAAGATTTGCCAGCGAGTCTCGTGAGTCTCCCTTTGTTGTCTGGTTTTGCCGTCTGTACGGCAGTTCAGCCTCTGAGGCTTTTAAGTGGCAGGGCCCAATGCTGATCGACAAATAGCTCACTATCTATAGCCGAACACTTTGATCAATGCTTGTCATGGTTTGGCCGCTGCTGCCTGTAGCGGCTCAGCCATCGTCAACATTTGAGGAGGCGTCCCTAGCCTGTTCCTTATCTTGTCTGCTACTTAGCAGGATTGTGTGTAATTCGAAGAATTAATCTCCTCTTCTGCTGCCAAATCGGCTGGTGAGGGCCTGAAGACCAGCCAAGGCGGTGAGCAGCAGCTGGACGTGCCTGAGGTCTAACCCAACAGGCACTGAGGCATGCCTATTGCGTGGTGATCTTTCGTTCAAAACGTTGCTTAGAACAGGTCGGATTGATGGCCGATGAGGTTGTCGCTTGAGGTGTTGAGCAAGGTGGTGTTGATGGTGTTGGCTTTGAGGAGGAGGTCGTCGCCGGGCTGGAACAGTTGGAGGGCGAGAGATTCGCTTGCCTCAATAGGATTGCTATCAGTGCTGTAGACATCTGTGATGGTGTCCTTGCCCTTATTAGAGCGCCGGAAGCTTTCAGGGCCGCTGCCATCGATGAGAATGTCACGTTGGCCGCTGATGACCAGGGTGTCGTCAGCGGAGATGATGTTGTTAACAGGTATGGCCTTGAAGGTGCCGAGGTCATTGCCAACGGCATCCTCAATCACGCCAGAGGATTGATCACCACGTTTGTCCTTGTAGGCGAGGGTGACGCTGTCTTCGCCAGCGGCAACGGCTGATTTCAGATCAAGGCTGACGGTGTTGTCTGATGTGTTGATCGATGCCGTGTCGACCTTGATGCGCTTGCGACCGTTCTTGATGGTGAAGTTACGGGTCTTAGGAACGGTGTCTGCGAGGCGTTCGTTGAGGCTGATTGTGAGGGTGTCGCCATCAATGACGGCTGCAGTGACGGTGGGCGGTGTGGTGTCGTCCTCGCCGCGATCCTCACCCTTGTCACCCTTGTCATCTGCAGTGATGTTGTTAACAGGAATGGCCTTGAAGGTGGCGAGGTCATTGCCTGCGGCATCCTCAATTACGCCAGAGGATTGATCACCACGTTTGTCCTTGTAGGCGAAGGTGACGGTGTCTTCTC